>JBBRHQ010000005.1:0-24012 GCA_038222365.1 Solirubrobacterales bacterium | reverse complement strand
ATCTGGAGGGTCGACCGCCGGGGCAGGATCTGCGTGCTCGCCCGCGGCCTGCGGAACCCCAGCGCGGTCGCCTTCGGGCGCGGATTCCGCCGCTTTGGCGGCGGCAACCTCTACGCGGTCACCTTCGCCGGCGACGTGGTCAGGCTGCCGCACGCGGCCGCCGCGCATTACCCGGGCTGAGGCCCGATGGCCCAAGCCCGAACACCCCGAGCTACCGCGGTGATCGCGGCGCTGGGACTCGCCTGCTTCTCGGCGATGGCCTCGCCGGCGAGCGCTGCCTTCGTCGCGCCGTCGCCGATCCGCCAGTGGAGCACCGGGCCAAGCAACGCGAACCTCTCCGTCAGTGGCGTCGACGTCGCCCGCAGCGGCGACGTCTATGCGCTCAGGTACGGGCCGGGGTCCTTCAGGGTGCTCAGGTACCGCTCCGACGGGGCTCCCCTCCCGGGCCAGTGGGCGAATGTCCGCGGCTTCACCAGTGGAGGGCTGACCACCGATCCGGTCGGGCACGTCTTCATCGCCGGCGCCTTCGGCCAGGGCAGCGGGCGGCTGCTCGAGTACACCGCTGACGGCGGCCTGCTGGCGGCGATCCCCGCAAAGCGGCTCTTCGGGAGCTCCCTCGACACGGACCGCCTGGGGCACATATTCGCGACCGGCCACAGCGCCTCGGGGCATGCCTCGGTCAACGAGTACTCGATATCCGGCGCGAGGTCGAAGCTGATCGGCACCGCGGCCTATCCGGGCACGCCCAGTGCGAGCTTCCTCCCCGCAAACTTCCTCGGGATCGCCGTCTCCCCCTCCGGGAACCTCTATGCCAGCGGCAGCTCGACCACCACCAACTTCCTTGCCAGGTTCACGGGCGGCCTCGGGGCCCCCGTCTCCTATCTCGAGCGCTGTCCGGCAACAACCGACGCGTGCTTCGGTGGATTTGGTCTCGAGGTCGCCGGCACCGCCTTCCCGCCTGACCCGGCGCAACCGATGGTCTACGCGGCCGGGGGTTACGGGAACGGCGCCGACTCGGGCAACTTCTACGTGACCGGCACCTACCGGAGCTTCGGCGACCCCTCCCAGTACCAGGGCAGCTTCGGGCCGATCCCGCCGCCGGGCTCGACCCCGCCGGTCCCGTTCGATGCCGCCGCCTCCCCCTGCGGCGGCTCCCTCTACACGCTGAACTCGCGCTTCGGCGGGCCCGGGATGACCTACGACGGCGTCGTCGCCCAGGAGTTCGACACCCATGCCCCCGCGTCACCATGCCCCCCGCCGCCGCGGGCAGGGCTATCGGGGCTGAAGCGCCGCTACACGCTGCGGGCCGCCCAGCACGCGACCTCCCCCTGCACGCCCTGCGCGGAGCTGCTGCCATCCGGGCGCTACGCCAACCGGGCCACGGCGGCTGGTTCGATCGCATCGGCGCGGCGTCGTCCGCGGGCGGGGGTCGTGCTCCGCTTCCGGGCCTCGGCTGCCGCCGATGTCACCTTCGCCTTCAGGCGCGTCGCGGGCCAAGGACCGAAGGCCTCGCTTGGCGGCTTCCTCTTCCCGGCCCGCAAGGGACGCAACCGGGTCCGCTTCAGCGGGTTGCTGCGGGAGGGCCGCCCGCTGAGCGCCGGGGCCTACCGGGTGAGCGCATCAGCCGGGGCAGGACGGCGCCATCTGAGGCTGAGGATCCTGGCGAGTCGCTAGGCGGTTCGAGTCGATCACTGCGTCAGACTGCGGATCACGTGCAGGTCGATCGAGCCGGGAGCGAAGACGCTGCTCGAGTGCTGGATCGCGCCGCCCCCGGTTCCGTGGATCAGCTCGACCAGCTCGAGCGTCGCGGTGACCCGCGTCGCGGCGATCGCCTCCCCCAGCCTGCTCCCGGGCTCGACCAGGCGCGGGCGGACGGTGGTCCGCCCGAACGAGATCGACACCCCCTGCTCGATCAGCACGTCCATCACCATCCTCCCCGACTCCAGCGCCTCCTGGAGCTCATCCGGTGGCCCCAGGTCGACCCCGGGGTGGACGACGTCGCGCATGTAGGCGGCGACGCTGCCGTCGGCCAGCAGGGTGCGATGAATAAGCGTCGCCCTCGCCTTGCGCCGCAACCCGAGCGTCTCGGCCACATACCCCGGCACCGGCGACTGCTCGATCTGCAGGTTGCGGACGCTGAGCTGCTTGCCCTGGCGCCGCGCCAGCGATGCGTAGGACTCGAGCACCTCGAGTCCCTCGCTGAAGGCGGCCGGCGAGGCGACCCGGCCGACGAAGGTGCCGCTCCCCTGCCTGCGGATGATCTCTCCGTTCGACTCCAGCCGCTCCAGCGCCAGCCGCAGCGTCCCCCGTGAGACGCCAATTCCCTCGGCGAGCTGCTTCTCCGGCGGCAACCGATCCCCCGGCCGCGCCCGCCCGGGAGCCAGCCGCTCGCGCAGCGCAGCCTCGGCGGTGTCGACCAGCGAGGGCTGGAGCACGGGCGAGTCTCCCTCGTCCTTCGCTATCTGCTGCTCTGATTGGCGGAGATCAGCTTCGAGGCGGAGGAGGCGGCGGCGTCGGCGAGCCGCCCGGCGACGACAGCGTCGGGCGTGAACGGCCAATCCCCGGCCGCGACCACCTCGTCCGCGAGCCGCGAGAGCTCCGTCGCGGCATCCGCCACCTCCCGGGGCGGGCCGCTGGCCCGCTCCAGGGCCGAGGTGCGCTCTGGACCCGCCGCCGCCGAGACGACCGAATACGCGGCGACGTCCTCGTCGGCAACCTCCGGCAGCCTGCGGCGGAACTGCCCGGCGCGCTCGGCGATCTCCCTCATCCGCACCTCCCCGGCGCCACCCTCTCGGGCGGCTCGCGTTGCCGCGAGCTCGGCCGTCAGCTCGAGCAGCGACGCGGCGAGGGCGCAGGTCAGCGCCGAAGCCACCCCGGCGGCGCGGCCGTCGCCGGCAGAGGCGAGCCCGGCGAGCAACTCCCCGACCGCGCTCTCGGCAAGGTCGGACACGCTCAGAACAGCCCGACCGTGCGCCCCTCGGCGTCCACGTCCACGTCGAAGGCGGCGGGGGTGCGACCGAGGCCGGGCATCTGCTGGATCGCACCGCAGAGCGGCACCAGCCAGCCCGCGCCGGTGTAGGCACGGACGTCGCGGACCGGAAGCTGGAACCCGGTCGGCGCTCCGAGCAGCTCGGGGTCGGCGGAGAGCGAGAGTGGCGTCTTCGCCATGCAGACCGGGAGCTCGGCCAGGCCCTGCTCGGTGAACTGGGTGATCTTCCGCTCCGCCTCCAGGTAGTAGACAACCTCCGAGGCGCCGTATACGCGCTTGGCGACGGTCTCGATCTTCGCCTTGATCGACTCGCCGTCCTCGTAGAGGCGGCGGAACTCGCTGGGCTGATCGGCCGCGGCGACCACCGCCTCGGCGAGGTCGGCGACCCCCTTGCCGCCCTCGGCGAAGCCGTTGCTGACGGCGGCGGCGAAGGCTCCGCCCTCGGTCGCCAACCGCCTGACCAACTCCACCTCGGCGTCGGAGTCCTCGGGGCGGCGGTTGACGGCGACCACGGCCGGCACCCCGAACTCGGCGACGATCCCCAGGTGGCGGTGGAGGTTGGCCATCCCGGCCTCGATCGCCTCCATCCCGCCGGCCCCGTCGGCGGCGGCCGCGTCCTCGATCCCGCCGTGGTGCTTCAGCGCCCGCACGGTGGCGACCAGGACGATGGCGCTGGGCTGGATCCCGCCCGCCCGGCAGACGATGTCGCAGAACTTCTCCATCCCCATGTCGGAGCCGAAGCCGGACTCGGTGATCAGGTAATCGCCGAGCTTCTGCCCGAGCAGGTCGGCGATCAGCGAGGAGTTTCCGTGGGCGATGTTGGCGAAGGGCCCGGCGTGCATCAGACACGGCTGTCCCTCCAGCGTCTGGATCAGGTTCGGCTTGATCGCGTCCTTGAGCAGAACCGCCATCGCCCCCGCCGCGCCGAGGTCCTCGGCGGTCACCGGCTCGCCGTCCCGCGAGTAGGCGGCGGTGATCTTCCCCAGCCTCGCCCGCAGGTCCTGGAGGTCATGGGCGACGGCGAGGACGGCCATCACCTCGGAGGCGGCGGTGATGTCAAAGCCCGATTCGCGCGGATAACCGTTGGCCGGACCGCCCAACCCCAGGGCCACCTGACGCAGGGCCCGGTCGTTCATGTCGACGGCGCGCTTCCAGGTGACCCGCAGGGCGTCGATGTGGTGAGGGTTGCCGTGCAGCATCGAGGCATCGAGCAGCGCCGCCAGCAGGTTGTTTGCGGCCCCGATCGCGTGGATGTCGCCGGTGAAGTGGAGGTTGAGGTCCTCCATCGGCACCACCTGGGCGAAGCCGCCGCCGGCGGCGCCACCCTTGATCCCGAAGACCGGGCCGAGCGAGGGCTCGCGCAGGCAGAGGACCGGGCTGCGGCCGATGTAGCCCATCCCCTCGGTCAGCGCCACCGAGGTCGTCGTCTTTCCCTCCCCCGCCTTGGTCGGGGTCATCCCGGCGACGCAGATCAGCTTCGCGTCGGGGCGATCGGAGAGCCGCTCGGTCGCGCCCAGCGATATCTTCGCCTTGAACCGACCGTAGGGCTCGATCTCCTCCGGCTCCAGCCCCAGTCCCTCGCCGATCTGATCGATCGGAGCCAGCTCTGCTTGCTGTGCGATCTCGAGGCTGCTTTTCATCTCGGGGTCCTCCTCGGCTCCGGAATCAGTGGGAGACCGCCGCGGCCCCGAGCTCGGAGACGAGGCGGTCCTGGTAGAAGCGCTCCAGCGCGAACGGCTCGATCAGCTCGGGCGGGCGACCGCTCGCCGTTTGCTGCGCCAGCGTCTTGCCAACGATCGGCGCGGCCTTGAAGCCGTAGGTGCCCCATCCGGCGCTGATCAGGAAGCCCTCGACCTCGGTCGCGCCGAGGATCGGGCTGAAGTCGGGGCTGATGTCGCAGAGGCCCGCCCAGCTGCGCAGGATCCGGGCCCGCTCGAGCTGCGGGAAGAGCTCCAGGGTGTGGCGCGAGGACTCCTGGAGGAAGTTGAGGGTTCCCTGCTGGCGGTACGTGGTCCAGGGCTCGATCTCGGCGCCGATCAGGAACTCGCCGCGATCGGTCTGGGAGATGTAGACGTGCATCTGCGAGGAGACGATGACCACGTCGAGCAGCGGCTTCAGCGGCTCGGTCACGAAGGCCTGCAGGATGTGGGTGGTGATCGGCAGCTCGACCCCGGCCATCGCGCTGGTGGTCGAGCTCCAGCCGGCGGTGGCGCTGATCACCGTCCCGGCGGAGACCCGGCGCCCGTCGGCGAGGCGGACCCCGGTGGCGCGCCCACCGTCGCCGTTGCCGCCGCCGGCCCGCTCCACCCCGGTCACTTCCGTGTAGGGATGGATCTCGGCCCCCGCCGCGTCGGCGCCCCTCGCCAGGCCCCAGACGACGGCGTCGTGGCGGATGATCCCGCCGGGCGGGTGAAAGAGCGCCCCCATCACCGGATAGACGGCGTCGGGCTCGATCGACATCGCCGGGGCGAGGGCTCCGATCTCCTCCGGCCCGATCACCCTCGAGTCGATCCCGGCGAGGCGGTTGACCTCGGCCCGCTCGGTCATCACGAACATCGCCCGGTCGGTGTGGGCCAGGGTCAGATGGCCCTGCTGGGAGAAGAGCAGGTTGAAGTCGAGCTCGGCCCCGAGTCCCTCATAGAGCTTCACCGAGGCGTCATAGAAGCGCGCTCCCTCGAGCGTCTTGTAGTTGGAGCGCAGGATCGTCGTGTTCCTCCCGGCGGCCCCGGAGCCGATGTAGGACTTCTCGAGCACGCAGACGTCGGTGATCCCGTGGTCGCGGGCCAGGTAGTAGGCGATCGCCAGCCCGTGCGAGCCACCGCCGATGATCACCACCTCATAGGTGTCGCGCAGCTCGCCCGTGGGGCGCCACATCCGACGCTTGCGGAAGATGTCACGCACCGGCGCCGGCCCCCTCTCCGAAGCGCGTCCGCAGGGCCTCGACCCCGACCGGGGAGCCGCCGAGGTCGCCGGCCGCGTCGGCGAACACGGTCCACACGTAGGAGGCGTAGCCGGCGCCGAACAGGTGCAGGAAGCGGTCACCGTCCTGTCTGAGGATCATCGCCGGGGTGCGGGCGACCGAGACCGGCGCGAAGCCGCTCTCGCCGAAGCTTTCCGGCCGCAGGTCGAGCGCAGTGGTCCGGGCGAAGGTCTCCCGGGCCAGCGGCCCGACCACCGCGTTGGAGCCGAGCGCCGCGGTCAGCTCGACCACCCCCGCGAAGCTGTCGGCTGCCTCGGCGGCCGCCTCCAGCTCGCCGCGAAGCCGCGCCGTCGCCTCCGGGGGCGTCAGCGCGATCACCCTCCCCGAGGTCATCGGGCACCACCAGACGCCGTCCTGGCGCAGGGCTCGGCCGGGCGCCAGCGCTCCGCCGCCGGTCAGGCCCGCGACGATCGAGGCGAGCAGCGCCGGCTCGGCCTGCAGCTCGAGCTTGCCGAGATGGGAGAGGTCGGCGACCCCGACGGCCTCGGCGCAGGCCGCTGCCTCGCCCTCCGACGCGCCGAAGCCGGCGACGACCCTCCATCCGGCATGCTCGGCGAAGCGGGCGCCGGCGTCGCGGTGCATCCACTCGATCGGGCTGCGCATCGGCGCCCCGACGCCGTTGTGGCGAGCAGCATCGGGCGCGAGGAACTCGAAGCTCATCCCCGCAGCCGCTCCTGATCTGGATCGTAGAAGGGCGCGGTCTGCACCTCGGCGCTGATCCGCTGCCCCTCGTCGGCGAGGGTCAGGGTGGCGCCGTCGTTGGCCAGCTCGGCCGGCACCCAGGCCATCCCGATCGAGCGCTTCAGCTTCGGCGAGAACCGCGATGAGGTCACCCGACCGACCGGCTGCCCGTCGCGCACCACCGCTGCCCCCTCGGTCGGCACCGCTCCGTTGGCGATCGTGAAGCCGACCAGCTTGTTGCGCTCGCCCCGTTCGGAGACCGACTCCAGCGCCCAGCGGCCGATGAAGTCCTCCTCCTTGTCGAACTTGACGATCCAGGGCATCGCCGCCTCCAACGGGTTCGACTCGGCGTCGGTGTCCTGGCCGACCAGGATGTGGAGCTTCTGCAGCCGCAGCACCCTCTGCGGCTCGAGGCCGAAGGGGCGGATCGAGTGCTCCTCCCCGGCGGCGAGGATCGCGTCCCAGAGATGTTCGGCGAGCGGGCCCGGGCAGTGGAGCTCGTAGCCGAGCTCGCCGACGAACCCGATCCGCAGCAGCAGGCAGGGAACGCCCGCGACCTCGGCCCGCTTGCCGTCGAGGTAGGCGAAGGATTCATTCGAGCAGTCCAGCTCGGTCAGCCCGGCGAGGATCTCGCGCGAGCGCGGCCCGGCCAGGTTGAAGGCGGAGAGCCCCTGGCTGACGTCGGTCAGCTGGACCTCCATCCTCCAATCGGCCAGCCACCAGGCGAACCAGCTCTCGACCGCGTCGGCACCGCTCGAGGTCGTGGTCACGTAGTAGGAGTCCTCGTCGAGGCGGCAGATCGTCCCGTCATCGGTGATCCGGCCGGCGTCGTCACCGAGCACCCCGTAGCGGACCCGGCCCGGCTTCAGGTTGTCGAAGCGATTCGGGTAGAGGCGGTTGAGGAACGCCCCGGCCTCGGGGCCGCTGACGATCAGCTTGCCGAGGGTCGAGACGTCGATCAGCCCGGCGGCGTCGTGGACCGCCATCGTCTCCCCCTCGGGGTCGCCGTAGTCATAGGGCCGCCGCCAGTCTCCGGCCCAGAGCACGTTTCCTCCCAGCTCGCGATGGCGCCCGTGAACGGCCGAGCGCTTGGCCGGCTCGAACGGCCGGCCCGCGAGCGCCCCCATCGGCACGGTCGACCAGGGCGGCCGCGCCGTGGTCAGCCCGACCTCCGGCTCCGGGGTCCCGGTATGGTCGGACATCTGCCGGATCGAGGCGAGCTGGCACATCCGTCCCTGGCAGGGCCCCATGGTCACCGTCGTGTAGCGCTTCAGCAGCTCCAGCGAGTCGAAACCCTCATCGATCGCGTAGTCGATGTCCTTGCTGGTGACGTCCTCGCAGAGGCAGGCGAAGCACTTCTCCCCGCGCCCCCGCGCTCCGGTCGCCGCCGCCGGCCGCGCGCTGGCCCCGGGCCCCTCCTCGCTCTGCAGTGCTTCTAACCTCTCCCGGTCCTCGGCGAGCTGCCGCCGCGCCGGCTCCTCGTCGCCGAACCCGAGACTCAGCGCCGCCTCGGCACCGGCCAGCGCCCCGGAGATCTCCGCCCCCTCCGGGGAGGAGTGCCCGGCGACCGCACCGGCCGCGTGGATTCCCGCCGGGGGCTGCTCGGGAAGGTAGGCGCCGCTCGGCTGATCCCAGCGCGCCTTCGCCCCCGCCTGCAGCAGCAGCGAGGTCGCGGGGACGGTGCCCCCGGAGACGGCGATCAGGTCACAGTTGAACCCGCGCTCGCTGTCGGGGACGATCCGGCCGCCGCCGTCGAGCTCGGCGAGGACCGCGCCCTTCACCTGCCCCCGGCCGATCGCGCGGGCGACCGTGCACCCGGTCAGGTGCGGGATCCCGGCCTCGCTCAGGGCGCCGGTGAGCGACTGCTCGGCACCTTCCCGGCGCGCGTCGGCGACGGTCGCGACCTCGACGCCTGCGGCGTGGAGGGCGAGGGCGGAGCGCAGGCCGCGGTCGTCGATCGCGGCGACCACCGCCGTCCTCCCCGGCCTCACCCCGTAGAGCCCGGCGAGGCGCTCGGCGCCCGAGCAGAGCATCACCCCGGGGAGGTCGTTGCCCTCGAACATCAGCGGCTGCTCGATCGAGCCGGTGGCGGCGACATGGCGCTCGGCGCGCACCTGGTGCAGCGTGCTGCCGCACCAGATCGGGACGATCCCGTCGAAGAAGCCGATTGCCGCTGCCGGGGCGAGGACTTCGATCTGGGTCGCCGCGGCGATTCGGTCGCGCAGCGCGGCGGCGGGTTCGCCGTCGGGCCCGGCGAGCAGGCTGCCGCCGAGCTCGGGCCCGTCTTCGGCCAGGACCACGTCGGCGCCCAGCTCCGCGGCCCGCAGCGCCGCCGCCATCCCCGCAAGACCGCCGCCGATCACCAGGACGTCGGCGTGGCGGCGGCGGTACTCGGTCCGCCACTCGCGCTCGGCCTGGCGGCGGCGCAACCTGCCGAGCCCGGCCGCGTTTCGCAGGATCTTCTCGTACAGCGGCCAGAACCGCCGGGGCCTGATGAAGGTCTTGTAATAGAAGCCCGGCGGAGTGAAACGGGTGCCGAAGATGTCGGTGGCGCGCATCACGTCGAAGCGCAGCGAGGGGCTGGCGTTCATGTGCGAGACCTCCATCCCCTCGCGGACCGGCTCGGTGCAGGCCCGCACCCCGGGCCAACCGTCGACTTCGACCAGGCAGTTGGGGCACTGCCCGGCGCAGCAGAGGAGGCCGCGGGGCCGGTGATACTTGAAACTGCGCGAGATCACCCGCTGTCCCGAGGCATGGAGCGCGGAGCCGATCGTGTCGCCCTCGAAGGCGCTCACCCGCTTGCCGTCGAAGTTGAAGGAGACCGTCTTGCTGCGATCTATCCGCTCCTGAGGATGGGGAGGGAGACGCTCACTCACGTGCCGATCCCCCCGGCGCCGCCTCCCTTGGCCCCGTGCGCAGTCGCGCCGGCGCCGCCGCCTTCGCCGGGCATGCCGACCCAGGAGACCTCGTTCGTCGTCGTGTCGCGCTCGGCGAGGAACCAGGCGCGGCAGCCGGAACGGTGATACCACCACTCCTGCTGGACTCCGGCGACGTTGCGCCGGAAGTAGTTGTAGGCGCCCAGCTCGCGCTCGCTCGGCTTGCTCTTCGGCCGCGGAACGACCTCGCCGCCGTAGGCGAAGTCGGTCACCTCGCGCGCGCCGCAGTTCGGACAGATGAGCAAGAACGACATCGAATCGGGTCCCGGTGCCGTACACTAGACAAATTGGTACAGAGGCGCAACACCGGGCTCGGGAGGGCCGGGATGCCGGGGACGGAGAGTTCAGGCAACGAAGGGGCGCAGCTATGGTTCGGCGCCACATAGTTGTTGCGGAAATGCTGGCTCGGCGACCCATTGCCACGCGGCCGCCTATGTGAGATACACCAACTATGAGCAAGAACAGCCGCCCCACCGAAGACGATGTACGCAAGCTGGTCGCCGACGACGGGATCGAGTTCCTGTTCGCGAACTTCGTCGACATGCACGCCAGACCGAGCGCCAAGCTGATCCCGGCCGAGGAGATCGACGGGCTGTTCAGCGACGGGGCCGGCTTCGCCGGCTACGCGGCGGGGGACATCGGCCAGCAGCCGAACGACCCGGACATGATCGCGATGCCCGACGCCGGCTCCTTCACCAGGCTCCCCTGGAAGCCGAACGTCGGCTGGTTTGCCTCCAATGCCACGGTCGAGGGCGAGGAGTGGCCCTACTGCCCGCGGACGATCCTCCGCCACCAGATGGAGCGTTGCGAGCAGGCCGGCTACCAGTTCATGATCGGCTACGAGCTCGAGTACTTCCTGGTCCGCAAGACCGAGGACGGCGGGATCGAGGTCGCCGACCAGCTCGACGACCTCGAGCAGCCCTGCTACGACATCCGCGCCCTGACCCGTTCCTTCGACTTCGTCTCGGAGGTCGCCCGCAACGTCAACTCGCTCGGCTGGGGGCTCTATGCCACCGACCACGAGGACGCCAACGGCCAGTTCGAGCAGAACTGGGGCCCGGCCGATCCGCTGACCTCGAGCGATCGGGCCGTCTTCTATCGCTACATGGTCGAGGCGATGGCCCAGGAGCGAGGCCTGATCGCGACCTTCATGCCGAAGCCCTTCGCCCACCTCACCGGAAACGGCTGCCACATGCACATGAGCCTCTGGGACGGCGAGACCAACGTCCTGCTGGCCGATCCCAAGAACGACCGGCGCGGCCTCGGCCTCAGCGAGAAGGGCTACCACTTCATCGGCGGGCTGAAGAAGCACGCCAAGGCCTACATCGCGCTCACCGCCCCCACTGTCGGCTCCTACAAGCGGCTGGTGATCGGGGCGCCGACCAGCGGGGCGACCT
Source organism: Solirubrobacterales bacterium (assembly GCA_038222365.1). Taxonomy (GTDB): domain Bacteria; phylum Actinomycetota; class Thermoleophilia; order Solirubrobacterales; family 70-9; genus JBBRHQ01. The sequence continues at coordinate 13,029 of JBBRHQ010000005.1, read as the reverse complement.
GGGCGCCGGCCTACGTCACCTACGGCTGGAACAACCGCACGATGATGCTCCGAATCCCCGACCACGGACGGATCGAGGACCGCACCGTGGACGGAGCCTGCAACCCCTACCTGGCCGCGGCGGTGGTGCTGGCCGCGGGGCTGGACGGGATCGAGAACGGGATCGACCCCGGCGATCCGAGCACCGGGAGCATGTATGAGACCAGCGCCGAGGATCGCGAGCGGATGGGGATCGAGACCCTGCCCGAGAACCTGCTCGACGCGATCCGCGAGCTGGAGCGCGACGAGGTGCTGCGTGAGGCGCTCGGCAAGGTTCCCGGAGGCGACTACGTCGACTACTTCATCAAGTGCAAGCGGCGCGAGTGGCGGTTGGCGCACGAGCAGATCACCAAGTGGGAGATCGACCGCTACCTCCAGCTCTCCTGAGAGCGAGGCTCTTCGATGTGTGGAATCGCCGGCCTCTTCTCTAAATCAAGCACCGTCGAGGAGAGCCTGGGCGCTCATCTGAGCGCGATGCTCTCCCAGCTGGCCGAGCGCGGCCCCGACAGCGCCGGCGTCGCGCTCTACCGCGACCCGGCCCCCTCCGGGTCATGCAAGGTCTCGCTGTTCTCGCCGCAGCGCGACTACCCCTGGCCCGAGCTGGCGATGGAGATGGCCGGCAGCTTTGCGGCGGTGGGCGAGGCCGAGGTGATCGCCTCCCACGCCCTGCTGATCGTCGAGGGCGAGGCCACCGAGATCCAGGGCTGGCTCGGCGAGCGCCACCCAGAGCTGCGGGTGATGAGCGTCGGCGAGCGGATCGAGATCTACAAGGAGGCCGGGGACCCGCGGGAGTTCATCGAGCGCTTCGGCCTCGCCGGGGTCTCGGCAACCCACGCGCTCGGACACACCCGGATGGCCACCGAGAGCCGGGTGACCACCGAGCACTCCCATCCCTTCTCGACCGGGCTCGACCTCTGCCTGGTCCACAACGGCTCGCTCTCCAACCACAACCGCCTCCGCGCCTCGCTGCGAGCCGAGGGCATCGAGTTTCAGACCGACAACGACTCCGAGGTGGCGGCCGGATACCTGACCTGGCGCCTGCGTCAGGGCGACGACCTGGCCACGGCGCTGGAGAGCTGCCTCACCGAGCTCGACGGCTTCTACACCTTCGCGGTCGGCACCGCCGACGGCTTTGCCGTCCTCCGCGACCCGATCGCCTGCAAGCCCGCGGTGATGGCCGAGAGCGAGGGCTGGGTGGCAATGGCCTCCGAGTACCGGGCGATCGCCGCCCTCCCCGGCGCCGAGGACGCGGAGCTGTGGGAGCCCGAGCCAGGTCGGGTCTACTCCTGGCACCGAGCGAGGGTCGGATGAGCGCGACCGGGGTCGCCGAGGAGACCGTCGATCTGGCCGACGGCAGCGTCCGCGACCTCAACCAGCGCCTCCACGATCTCGCGGGCGGCGAGCCGAGCCGCTGGACGGTCCGAAATCCCGGCGGCGCCCACGCGATCGCCGCCGGCCTCGACACCGAGGCCGAGGTCGAGATCGAGGGGCACGTCGGCTACTACTGCGCCGGGATGAACAAGCTGGCGACCGTGCGGATCGCCGGCAACTGCGGGGTCGGCGTGGCCGAGAACATGATGTCGGGAACGGTGGTGGTCGCCGGCGACGCCAGTCAGTCCGCGGGAGCGAGCGGGCGGGGCGGCCTGCTGGTGATCGAGGGCAGCGCCTCGGCGCGCTGCGGGATCTCGATGAAGGGGCTCGACATCGTCGTCCACGGTTCGATCGGCCACGCCGGCGCCTTCATGGCCCAGCGGGGCAACCTGGTCGTCTGCGGCGACGCCGGTGAGGATCTCGGCGATTCGATCTACGAAGCCCGGCTCTACGTCCGCGGCGAGGCGGCGGCCCTCGGTGCGGACTGCATCGAGAAGGAGATGGGCGAGGAGCACCGCGCCGAGCTGGCGGAGCTGTTGAAGCGCGCCGAGGTTGACGCCGACCCGGCCGATTTCCGCCGCTACGGCTCGGAGCGCAAGCTCTACAACTTCCACATCGACAACGCGGGGTCCTACTGATGGCCGAGTTCGACGCTCTCACCAAGCAGGAGGGGTTCAGGCCCGGGCAGGCGGGGCGCTGGCGCCCGGGGCTGCGGGAGTCGGCCCTGTTCGACCGCAACACGATCCACGAGATCCACCGGATGGCGCGGGAGGGCATCTACGACATCCGCGGCTTCGGCGCGAAGCGCCGCGTTCCCCACTTCGACGACCTGCTCTTCCTCGGGGCCAGCGTCTCCCGCTATCCGCTCGAGGGCTACCGGGAGCGCTGCGCCACCGACGTCACCCTGGGGACCCGCTTCGCCTCTGAGCCGGTCCACCTGGAGATCCCGATCACGATCGCCGGGATGAGCTTCGGCGCCCTCTCGGCACCGGCCAAGGAGGCGCTCGGGCGGGGCGCCAGCGCTCTCGGCACCAGCACCACGACCGGCGACGGCGGCATGCTCCCCGAGGAGCGCGAGCACTCCGAGAACCTGATCTACCAGATCCTCCCCTCCCGCTACGGGATGAACCCGGACGACCTGCGCCGGGCCGACGCGATCGAGGTCGTGGTCGGGCAGGGCGCCAAGCCCGGCGGCGGGGGCATGCTGCTGGGGCAGAAGATCTCCGACCGGGTCGCCGAGATGCGCGACCTGCCGAAGGGGGTCGATCAGCGCAGCGCCTGCCGCCACCCCGACTGGACCGGACCCGACGATCTCGAGATCAAGATCGGCGAGCTGCGGGAGATCACCGACTGGCGCAAGCCGATCTACGTGAAGATCGGCGCCACCCGTACCTACTTCGACGTCGCCCTCGCGGTCAAGGCCGGGGCCGACGTCATCGTCCTCGACGGGATGGAGGGCGGGACCGCCGCCAGCCAGGAGGTGTTCATCGAGCACGTCGGCATCCCGATCCTGGCGGCGATCCCCGAGGCGGTGCGCTCGCTCCAGGAGCTGGGCATGCACCGCAAGGTCGGGCTGATCGTCTCCGGCGGCATCCGCTCCGGAGCCGACGCCGCCAAGGCGCTGGCCCTGGGCGCCGACGCCGTCTCGATCGGAGTGGCCGCGGTGATCGCGCTCGGCGACAACTCGCACGAGTTCGAGGACGAATACGAGGAGATCGGCACCTCCGCCGGCTACTACGACGACTGGCACGAGGGGCGCGACCCGGTCGGCATCTCGACCCAGGACGAGCAGCTGGCGCGCCGCTTCGACCCCGAGATGGGCGGGCGGCGGCTGGCCAACTACCTCCGCGCGATGGTGCTGGAGACCCAGACCCTGGCCCGAGCCTGCGGCAAGTCGCACGTCCACAACCTCGAGCCCGAGGACATGGTGGCGCTGACCCTGGAGGCGGCGGCGATGGCCAAGGTGCCCCTCGCCGGGACCGACTGGATACCGGGGAAGGACGGCCGCAGCTGAGCCGCAACCTGGTAGAGCTGGTCCGCCGCCACCACGCCGAGCAGGCCCCCACGGCACTCGACGTCCTCAAGCAGGCGATGGAGGAGCGCGGCGTACTCACCGATGAGGACCGCAGTCGCGCGGCGGAGCTCTCCGGCCTCCCGGAGGCGGCCGTCCACGGCGTATCGACCTTCTACGACGACCTCCTGGCGCCCCGCGGGCGCCGCCACCTCCGGGTCTGCACCGGCACCGCCTGCTTCGCCGCCGCCGGCGATCGGCACGTACGCGAGCTGCGCGAGGGCCTCGGGCTGGGGCTGGGAGAGCGAAGTGCCGACGGAGAGGTCTCGCTGGCGGAGACGGTCTGCCTCGGCTTCTGCCACTCCTCACCCGCGGTCCGGGTCGGGGACACGATCGACGCCGGCGATGGCGTGGTCGAGCGGGTGCTCTCCGGGGACGAGTCAGCCGCGCCGGAGCCCACCTGGGTGAGCACGCTGGAGGAGCCTGTCCTCCTGCGCCCGGGCGACTACACGGGGCTGCGGCGGGTGCGGGAGGAGATGACCCCGGCCGAGCTGCTCGACGAGGTCAAGGAGGCGAAGGTCCGCGGCCGCGGCGGCGCCGGGTTCCCCGCCGGGCCGAAGTGGGAGTTCGCCGCCAAGGCTCCGGGGGAGGAGAAGTTCGTCGTCGCCAACGGCGACGAGGGCGATCCGGGCTCCTACATCGACAAGTACCTGATGGAGCAGAACCCGGCGCTCTTGATCGAGGGGATGGCGATCGCCGCCTATGCGGTCGGGGCCGAGCACGGCTTCGTCCTCACCCGCTCGGAGTACCCGCGCTCGAAGCCGCTGCTGGAGGCCGCAGTCGAGGATGCCCGCGGGCAGGGAGTGCTGGGGAACTTCGGCCTGACCGTTCTCGAGGGGGCCGGCTCCTACGTGGTCGGCGAGGAGACGGCCCTGCTCGCCTGCCTTCAGGGTCTGCGCGGCGTTGTCTCGGCGCGCCCGCCCTTCCCCGCGCAGCGCGGCCTCTACGGAATGCCGACCGTGGTCAACAACGTCGAGACCCTCTGCAACATCCCGTTCATCGCCAGGGAGGGCGCCGCCGCCTACGCCGAGCTCAGCCCTGGGGCCACCCCGGGCTCGAAGCTGGTCTGCTTCAACGAGCGCTTCGCCCGGCCCGGGGTCTACGAGGTCGGCTTCGGCAGGCCGGTGCGCGAGCTCTGCGAGGAGCTTGCCGGCGGCCTGGTCGAGGGCCGCGGGATCAAGGCGGTGCAGATCGGCGGCCCCCTGGGCGGGATCCTCCCCGGCCACCTGCTCGACACGCTCTTCGACTTCGAGCCGCTGGCCGAGCAGGGGTGCATGGTCGGCCACGGGAGTATCTTGGGTATTGACGAAGGAACGGATATGAGGGACCTGGCAACGCATTTGCTTCGCTTCGGCGCCCACGAGAGTTGCGGCAAGTGCTTCCCCTGCCGCATCGGGCTGCGACGGGCCCACGAGGCATTCGCCCGCGAGGCAGCGATCGACCGCGGGGCGCTGGAGGATCTGCTCGAGGTGCTCGAGGTCTCCAGCCTCTGTGCCCACGGCGGTGGGATCCCGGCTCCGATGCGGAGCCTGCTCGCCCACTTCCCCGAAGAGCTGGGGCTGGCGTGAGCACCGTGACCATCGACGGGCAGCCGACCGAGTTCGAGCCCGGCGCGACCCTGCTCGAGGCGACCAGGGCCCTGGGTGTCGGCGTGCCGACGCTCTGCTTCGACGAGCGCCAGGCCCCGTTCGGCGCCTGCCGCGTCTGCCTGGTGCTCGCCGACGATGCGATCGTCCCCGCCTGCACCACCCTCTGCCGCGAGGGAATGGCCGTGGAGACCACCGACGCGCGGGCCCAGAGGATCGCCAGGGGCGTGGTCGAGCTGGTCCTCTCCGAGCTTCCCGAGCCTCCGGCGCCGCACACCGAGCTCGCCGGCGTCGCCCGCCAGCTCGGGGCCGGCGAGCCGGTCTGGCGGGGCGAAACCCACCAGCCGCGTCACGACACCAGCCATCCCTACCTCAACTTCCGCCACGAGCTCTGCATTTCCTGCGGACGCTGCGTGCGAGCCTGCGACGAGGTCCAGGGCACCTTTGCCCTGGCCGCCACCGGGCGCGGCTTCTCCTCAAACATCGTGGCCGGGCTCGACCAGGGCTTCCTGGATTCTGTCTGCGTCTCCTGCGGCGCCTGCGCCGATACCTGTCCAACCGACGCGATCACCGAGCACACCCTGCTCGAGGGGGTGATCGGGTGAGCGAGGAGCGCTTCGACTCTTCCGTGACCACCACCTGCGGCTACTGCGGGGTCGGGTGCAGCCTGCAGGCAAACGTCAGCGACGGGACGATCCTCTCGATCGCCCCGGCCGACGGGCCGGCGAACCACGGGCACACCTGCCTCAAGGGCCGCTTCGCACACCGCTTCTCCCGCCATCGGGAGCGCCTCACCAAGCCGCTGATCCGCGAGGACGGGGAACTCCGCGAGGCGAGCTGGTCCGAGGCGATCGACCGGATCTCCTCCGAGCTCGGCCGGATCAAGGGGGAGCAGGGTCCCGACGCGATCGCCGGCCTGGCCTCCTCGCGCGCCACCAACGAGGACTGCTACGTGATGTCGCGGCTGATGCGGGCGGCGATCGGCACCAACAACATCGACAACTGCTCGCGGGTCTGCCACTCCCCCACCTCGTGGGCGCTGCGCCGGTCCTTCGGGCTCTCCGGGGCGACCGGGACCTTCGACGACATCGACGTCGCCGAAGCCGCGATCCTGATCGGGGTCAACCCGACAGCCGGCCACCCGGTGGTCGGGGCCCGGCTGAAGCAGGCCGCGCTTCGCGGCTGCCGGCTGGTGACGATCGACCCACGCCGGATCGAGCTGGCCGACTACGGCGCTCTGCACCTCGCTCCGCGGCCGGGGACCAACGCCGCCGTGATGCTCGGCCTCGCCCACGTCGCGGCGCGCGACGGCTTCCTCGCGGAGGACTTCATCGCCGAGCGCACCGACGGCTACGAGGCGGTCGAGGAGCTGCTCGAGCAGTACCCGCCCCTAGCGGTCGAGGAGATCACCGGGATTCCCGCCGCCGACCTCGAGCGGGCGGCACAGATCTACTGCGAGGCCGGCGAAGCATGCATCCTCTGGGGGCTCGGGGTGACCGAGCACAAGTACGGCTCCGAGGTCGCCAGGCTGATCTGCAACCTGGCGATGATGACCGGCAAGGTCGGCCGGCCGGGCTCGGCCCTGCTGCCGCTGCGCGGGCAGAACAACGTCCAGGGCTCCTCGGACATGGGGGCGCTGCCCGACACCTACACGGCCTACCGCCCGGTCGGCGACGAGCAGGTGGCGCGCTCCTTCGAGGCGGCCTGGGGCGTCCCGCTCTCGCGCCAGAAGGGCTACACGATTCCGCAGATGTTCGACGCCGCGGTCGAGGGCCGGCTGAAGGCGATGTACATCTTCGGCGAGGACGTCGCCCAGACCGATCCGAACACCGCCCACGTCACCGCGGCGCTCGAATCGCTCGAGTTCCTGGTCTGCCAGGACATCTTCGAGACCGAGACCACCAACTACGCCGACCTGATCCTTCCCGCCTCCTCCTTCCTCGAGAAGGAGGGGACCTTCACCAACGCCGAGCGCCGCATCCAACTGGTCCGCCCGGCGCTGGACCCGCCGGGAGAGGCCCGGACCGACTTCGAGATCATCACCTCGGTCTCGCGAGCGCTGGGGCACGAGATGGGCTATCCCGACCCCGCCGCGGTGATGGACGAGATCGCCGCGCTGACCCCGCACTTCGCCGGGGTCAACTTCGATCGCCTCCAGGCGCGCGGCCTGCAATGGCCGGTGGAGCCCGACGGGACCGACGCGCCGATCCTCTACGCCGAGCGCTTCGAGAAGCCCGAGGGCCTGGGACGCTTCGCCCCACTCCCCTACAAGCCGCCGGGCGACGCGGCCGATTCGGACTTCCCGCTGATCCTGGTCACCGGCCGGGTGCTCCAGCACTACAACGCCGGGACGATGACCCGTCGCACCGGAAACCTGGAGCTGGTCGATCGCGACTGGCTCGAGGTCCATCCCGACGACGCGGAGCGGCTGTGGATCGGCGACGGCGACCGGGTCTCGGTGCGCAGCCGGGTCGGTCGGGTTGAGCTGCACGCCAGGGTCACCGAGCGGATCGAGCCCGGCCACGTCTTCACCAGCTTCCACTTCCCCGAGGCGAGGACGAACCTGCTGGTCGGCAGCTCGGCCGACATCAACACGTCCTGCCCCGAGTACAAGGTCGTGGCGGTGGACGTGCGGCCGGTCGCCGAGGAACCCTCCGAGCGGCCCGTGATCGGAGTCGCCGGTTGAGCGACCGGATGGTCGCGACGGTCGAGTGCGAGGGCCGCACTGACGAAGTCGCGGTCGAGGACCCGCTGGAGATCCGCGTCGACGGCGAGCCGCTTGCGGTCACCATGCGGACCCCCGGCCACGACGAGGAGCTGGCCCTCGGCTTCCTCCACGGGGAGGGCCTGATCGACCGCCCCCACGAGGCAGGCCCGACCGAGGACCTGGCCGCCAACATTGTCGAGGTCGCGGGGCCGCTCCTGCGCGACCCGGGCACTCGGCGCTTCTACACGACGTCGTCGTGCGGGGTCTGCGGCAAGGGCGCCCTGGAAGAGGTCGCGGTCTACGCCCCGCCGGTTAGCGAGGGCCCGGTGGTGTCGCGCCGCCTGCTCGCCGACCTGCCCGAGCGACTGCGGCAGCCGACCTTCGATCGCACCGGCGGCCTTCATGCCTCAGGGCTGTTCGAAAGCGATGGCGTGCTGCGCGAGGTGCGCGAGGACGTCGGTCGCCACAACGCCCTCGACAAGCTGATCGGCTGGGCGCTCGGCGCGGGGCAGCTCCCTCTCGAGGGGCGGATCCTCTGCGTCAGCGGGCGCCTCTCCTACGAGTTGGTCCAGAAGGCCGCTGTTGCCGGCGCCCCGATCCTGGTCGGGGTCGGCGCCCCCAGCTCGCTGGCGATCGAGCTGGCGGCGGATCGCGGCATCACCCTCGGCGGCTTCGCCCGCGAGGGCCGGATCAACGTCTACACGGGAGAGGAGCGCGTCTCCGGCTAGCGCCGCGCGAGGCCTCACGCGCAACCGACAGGTACAACCGGCATAAGCTCTCAGCGTGCTGAGCGGCCTGCCGATGGTTCCGGGAGTCGATCACAAGATTGTCGAGACCTCCCGGCTGCGCATGCACGCCTGGCAAGCGACGTGTTAGCCCTGCTTGACGCGCTTGAGCTTCCGCGCGTGTTCCTGATTGGCCACGACTGGGGCCTGCAAGCGGGAATCCGACTCTGTCTCCGCGCGCCCGACCGAATCGAGCGATTTGTCGCACTCTACGATGTCCACCCGTGGTCGCGCCCGTCAATCAGAGACGCGCTGCACGCATGGCGGTTCTGGTACGTAGCCGTCTTGGCGGCTCCGGCAGTAGGGGGCTGGCTCTTGCGAAACCGATCCGGATTTGTTCGGCTGCTGATCAGAAGTTGGAGCGGACGAAACGTCTGCACGGACCAAGAACTGAATGGATTCGCGAACAGGCTCCGTGAGCGACCGCGCGCCCACGCAAGCGTCGAGTACTACCGAACACTTTTACGCGAGCTCCCACTGTTCGCGGCGATCCAAGAGCTTCTAGCGGTTCTAGGGTCCTGCCGGGGTCCGCGGCTCCGTCGTGGTCCCCCGAAGCCTTTCGCAGGCGTACGCGGTCCGAGGTCACCCACACCTCGGTGAACGCGGTCACCTCCCACCGCCGCCTGCTCCCCGGCCTGACCTTGCAGGCCGAGCCCCGGAAGCTGCGCAAGGGCAGGGTCGGGCAGGACCACCGCCAGGGGCCACGTGACGCGCCCGATCAAGTCCGCCAAGGCGGTGAAGGCGTCGGCGACGCGCTCGGGCTACTCGCGCGCGACGAAGCGGCTCCCGGTGCGCGGCTGACGCGTCGCCGCGGTGGCGGGGGCCCTAGCCCTCCTGGATATCGCTTGGGTTCCGCTCGTCAAAGCGTGGGAGCCCGTCGTCGGGGAGCGGGTCCCATGGTGCGGCGTAGGCGACGTACTGATGGAACGCGGGGCGCACGCCGGGATCACCGTCAATTGCCCCCATGGGGACACAAATCAACCGCGGGCCTTCGTGACTTTGGGCGTACAGGTAACCGCCGCACTCGCGGCAGAAGTAGTCGTGCCAGCCGTCGTCGGGCTTGAATGCGTTCAGCAGCTCCTGGCCCTCCGTCACGCGAAAAGTGCCGGGCGCCGTCAGGGCGCTGGCCGACGCGCTGGTTCCCGTGCGGCGCTGACACCGCTTGCAGTGGCAGTACTCGGCTTCGAGTAGCGGCTCGGAGACCTCAAACCGCACCCGGCCGCACAGACACCGGCCGGTGATAGGTGATGATTCTGCCATCGACCTCATTCAAGCATCGCGAAAAAGTCAGCGCTCCTGCTCGGCGCGACGAGCGGAAGCGACCGGGGGGTCTCACCACGTTTTCAGATCGGCTTCCGACGCCCGCTCGGAGCCCCAGCAATCCGCTTGTTCAAGCCCTCAGAAACCCAGCGCAAACTTGGCGTCCTCGGACATCATCTCCCTAATGGGCGTCGATCTAGGCCCGATTTCGGCTTGCTGAAGCCAAATCAGTCCGAGGAGTTCAGCCCGCATCGCTGGAATCGGGGACATATTTCGGGACACGCTCGCTCGGGCTTTCGACGCTGAAGCGACGACCGGTCGAGGATCGCCCGTGACCAACTGGCGACAGGAACGCGCTACCGCTCACACGCGACACGGAGAAGCGCCGCTGCCGCTTGCCCCTTATTCAGCAGCCCCGGATAATGGACATGGCGATGTCCGAAGAAACGTGGAGAGACTGCGCCAATCGCTGGACCCAACCGCCTCTGACCCTCACCCGCGGCTTCGACATCGAAGCGGCGGTCAGAAGGCTCGCCTCACTCGCCGCGAGGCATCAACGCGTCGAAGACTCGCAACGCGCCGCGCTTCAGCGCCGTGGTGCCCGCCCGCGCGACCGTGGCCGGGGCCGAGGCCGCACCGGACGGTTCGAATTCGAGCGGCTCGCCTTCCGCCAGCACGCCCGCCTTGGCTACGTTGGCGTACACGCCGAGGCAGTGGTCAGCGTGAGAGTTGATCGTCCGCAGCACGTTCGGATCGGCTGGCAGGTCGCCCTGCGGGCGCGTCGGGATCGAGCAGCGCAGATCGGGAATCTCTACGTCGAAGGTCACATTCGCCGCGCGGAGCCGTCCCCCGCACCAGGCGAACTCTGCGAGTTCGGTGCCGTCGCGGTCGATCAGCACGTTAGGCCTGAAGCGACGGACGTCGAACTGCGAGCCGGGCGAGCGCTCGGCCAAAGCGCGCAGGCTCGCTCGCGTCAACAGGAGGATCGGGTAGGCGTCATACAGCGCCCCGACCGGGGTCGCATAGCGGGCCAGCTCGGCGAGCTTGCGCACCGGGAACATCGAGAAGTCGGGGAGTGGCTCGCCCTCGGGAATGGCGAACTGGCGGCGCATGTCAGCCTTGGTGGCCTGCGCCGTCCGGTAGCGCCGCTTCTCCGAGAGCGCCGGGAGCGACTCGAGCCGCGCCGGCTTCCCGATCAGCTCCGATAGCCGGTCGTGGATCGCTGGATCGGAGCTGGAAACCTCGCTCCCGTCCGGCAAGGTGACGATCACCTCGAGCACGTCCCCCGGCCCAGCGGACCGGCTGGCGGGATCCTCCACGAACCGGGCGCTGCACTGCAGCAGCAGCGGCCAGCGACGCGCGGTTGTGAACGTTTCGAGCTCCAGGTCGCGCACGGCCCACATCCTGTCGGCGTGCAACCCGCGCGCCGCGATCGCCGACCGCGCGAGGCGTTCCCCGCCCATCGACTTGACCGGGTACCGCCAGATTTCCGCGACGTTGCCAGCGACGCTCATCGCGTCGGCGAGTCTACGCCAGCGGAAGCCCCGAGCCTAGGCATTGAGTCCGTCATATGCTCGTCGACGCTCGCTCGGACTTTCTACGCTGAAGCGACGACCATTCGAGGATCACCCGTGACCAACTGGCGACAGGAACGCGCCACCGCTCTCACGCGAAGGCAGAAACGGGTCCACGCTCCCCCATGCGTGAAAGCCTAGGAGCGAGGTCTCCGCCGGTCGTCAGACTTGGCAGACGGCTATGGCGGGTGCGTCGCGGCGGGCCTTCTCGGTCGCGGTGACCAGATCGCTCAGCGCCGTATACGTGAGGCGATCGGGATCGAGGCCGAGCGCGGCGGCGTCATCGGGCGCGAGGCGCTCGATCAGGTCTTTCGACGCGAGTGCCCTGCCGCCGCTGGCGCAGGCCTCGATGCGCGCGGTCTCGTTGACCTGGTCGCCGAGCGCGGTGACCTCCGTCCGTCCGCTCGTTGTGATCTGGCCCACGTAGAGGTTGGCTCCCCAGTGCAACCCGAATCGCAGAACGACGTCCTCGGCGTGCAGGTCACAACGAGTCGCAATGTCGCCGACCGTGTCGCGCATGGCGCGGGCCGCGGCGATGCACGCGCTCGCGGCAGCCGACTCGGAACCGAGCGTCTCTGGCAAGAAGAAGGAGACGACGCCATCACCGGCGTGGCTGCCCACAAGCCCACCGGCGTCGACCACGCATCCGTCGGCACCGCGAGCCAAGCGCCGCACAAGCGTGAAGTAGCTGGCGGTGGACAGCCGTCTGGCGAGTGGCGATGAGGACTCGAGGTCGGCGAACAGGACGGCAGCGGGGCGGCGTCCTGGCTTGGCGACGTGCTCCACGCGCTCGAAATGGCGCAGGTCGCCCATCGCCGTCATGCGCGTGAGGATCGCCATGCCAACGGCCGGCTTGCTCATGTGCACATTCCCCACGATTGCGCCGTCGTCATCGCGCACGCGTACCAGGGTGCTCGGGATGTCCACTCCTGCCCCGGCACCCGTGTAGATACCTTGAAACACGACCGTGTGTGCCGCGGGAAGCTCGTCGGGCGAGAGCTCATCGACGATGTCCGTGAGCCTCGGATCCACCAATGTCTGCAACTCCTCGCGACCACCCGGCGTGTCGGCGAGGATCCACGGGCCAAACACGGCAAAAGCCCTGCGAAAGACATCCAGCGGAAACTGACCGCCGCGCCAATCCATCGCGACGCGCACGCGCTCGGGGCCGTAGGCGTGGACGTCGAGAGGGAACGGGGCGAGCTCAACCAGCCCGCCGTATAACCGCCGCGCGTCGTCTGTCATATACACCGAGCGCCAGCTCCGATCGGATATCTCGGCCCAGTGGCCAGCCTCGTTCAGCGCCGCCGCCCACGCGGCGAGTAACGGATCGTCGGGCAGCGGGCACGTCTCGTTGCCTATGAGCCGCACGTCGCGACTCTACCTCCGACATCCATCGACCTCCGCTCATCGTTCGCGTGACGAGCAGGCGCGCGGGGGCCGCTTCAGACGCTGGCGTCGTACGAAAGCAAGTCGATCGGCTTAGCTGCCGACCGTTACGGCCTCCCGGTCGGCGCGCGCGAGGTCCGCCTCGGCCAGCAGTCCGCACTCGCGTCCGACCCGTTCGGCTTCCTCCAGCGCCTCGGCCGCACCAGGAGCCCCGGCCGCGGTGCGTGCCTTCGGGAGCAAGCGCAGCG
>JBBRHQ010000004.1:0-24804 GCA_038222365.1 Solirubrobacterales bacterium | reverse complement strand
AAGCAATTCGACTTCCACCCGCTCGACCTCGAGGACGTCTTCTCCCGCAACGAGCGGCCGAAGATCGACACCTATGACGAGTAGCTGTTCATCGTTCTGCACTTCCCGGTGTTCGACCGCGCCGCCGGACGCCTCGGGACGGGCGAGCTCGACCTCTTCGTCGGTCCCGGCTTCGTCGTCACCATCCCCAACCAGCCGCTGAAGCCGGTCGAGTACCTGTTCGAGAGCTGCCGCTCGAAGGAGGAGCTGCGCGAGCAGCTGTTCGCCCGCGGCTCCGGCTACCTGCTCTACCGGATCGTCGACGACAGCTTCGACTACTGCTTCCCGATGCTCCGCAAGGTCGGAAACAAGCTCGACAACCTCGAGGACGAGATCTTCGAGGGCCGCGGTGAGGACATCGTCCGCGATATCTCCAACGTCAAGCAGGAGATCATCAACTTCCGCAAGGTGATCCGTCCCCAGCGCCCCGTTTTGCGTGACCTCGAATCGGTCAAGCGGCGCTATCTCGCGCCGGATCTCGACCTGGAGATCTATTTCGACGACGTCGTCGACGCCCACGAGCGCATCTGGGACATGCTCGAGAACTACAAGGAGATGGTCGTCGCCCTCGAGGAGACCAACGAGTCGGTGATCTCGCACCGGGTCAACGACATCCTCCGCGTGCTCACTTCGATCAGCGTCATCGTCCTGCCGCTGACCCTGATCGCCAGCGTCTGGGGCATGAACGTCGGCGTTCCCGGCGAGGGCAACGCGGCCGACTTCTACGTGATCGTCGGGGTGATGCTGGTGATGCTGGTCGGGATGGTCACCTACTTCCGCAAGCGCGGCTGGCTTTAATAACTTCGCTGGCCTCCTCCGCTCTCACTCGCTCGCACCAGCAGACACCGGAAGCCTTGCTCACTCGCTTCCGCGTCCGGGGGCCAGCGGGTCGAGGGCAGGCCGCCCGTGCCTCGCTCGCTCGGCAGAGTCGAGTGGCCTGGGAGCGTCCAAATGGCGGACGGAATCGTCTACCCGACGTGGAGGCAGCGGGTGGCCGGGCGCATCTAGGATTCGAACCCGTGGCCAGCCAGCGAATCTGGGCGCCGTGGCGCCTCGCCTATGTGATGGACGATTCCAAGGAAACCGAGGACGAATGCATCTTCTGCGCGAAGCCGGCGGCGGATGACGATGAGGCCAACCTGGTGGTTCATCGGGGTCGCAGCTGCTACGTCATCCTCAACCTCTTCCCCTATACGAACGGCCACCTGATGATCGCGCCCTACGAGCACAGGGCGCGCCTCCAGGACCTCCCGGCGGAGACGACCGCGGAGATGATGGGCCTCGCTCAGCGCTCGATGGAGCGCCTCGAGCAGGTCTATGACCCCCAGGGCTACAACGTCGGCTTCAACCAGGGTCGCTCCGCGGGAGCCGGCGTCGAGCACCACATTCACATGCACGTCGTCCCGCGCTGGGGCGGCGATACCAACTTCATGCCGGTAATCGCTGACACCCGAGTGATGCCGCAGACCCTCGAGCAGAGCTACGAGGCGCTGAAGGACGGCTTTTGAGCCCCGCGGCCCCGCTCGCGCCGGCCGGGATCTTCAAGGCCTACGACATCCGCGGGCTCTACGGCAGCGAGATGGACGAAACCACCGCGCACGCGATCGGCCGGGCGTTCGCCCGGGTGCTCGGCAGGCTCAGGGACAAGGATCCGGCGCAGCTGCGGATCGGCCTCGGTCGCGATATGCGCCTGACGGCACCGGCGATGGCGGCCGAGCTGCGCGACGGCCTGATCTTCGAGGGAGCGACGGTGATCGACGCCGGCATGGTCGCGACCGAGATGCTCTATTTCCTGGTCGGCTCGCGCGATCTCGACGGCGGCGCGATGGTCACGGCCTCGCACAACCCGAAGGCCTACACCGGCGTCAAGCTGACCCGCGAGGGGGCGCTGGCGCTCTCCGGGGCCGCGGGCATCGGAGAGGTCCGAGCCGAGATCGAGGCTGGCCTCGGAGAGGCTCCCGGCGGTGGCTCGCTCGAGGAGGTCGACATTTGGGAGGAGTTTCGCGCCCGCGCGGCCTCCTCGATCGACGCCGGCGCCGTGCGCCCGATGCGGGTGATCGTCGACGGCGGTAACGGGATGGCGGGGCCGATGGTCGGGCCGATCCTCGAGGGACTCGGCCTCGACCTGGTCGAGATGTACTTCGTCCCCGACGGTGAATTCCCCGACCACGAGCCCAACCCCCTGCTCGAGAAGAACCGCGAGATGATCATGGCGCGGGTCCGCTCCGAGGGGGCCGACCTCGGCATCGCCTGGGACGGCGACGCCGATCGCTGCTTCTTCATCGACTCGACCGGGAGCTTTTGCGATGGCGACTTCGTTTGCGCCCTGCTGGCGAGAGTGGCGATCGAGAAGGACCCCGGGGCGACGATCCTCTATGACCCGCGCTCGAGCCGCGCCGTCCCCGACGTCGTCGCCGAGAGCGGCGGGCGCTCGGCCCTCTCCCGGGTCGGGCACGCATACTTCAAGGCCCGCATGCGCGAGGAGCAGGCGGCCTTCGGCGGCGAGGTCTCGGGCCACTACTACTTCCGCGACTTCTGGAACGCGGACTCCGGGACGATGCCGGCCCTGTTCATGCTGGAGCTTCTCTCACGATCCGACCGAAGCCTGGCCGAGCTGATGGAGGAGTTTCGCTCCCGCTACTTCATCTCCGGTGAGATCAACACCGAGGTCGCCGATCCGGCGGCGAAGATGGCGCTGTTCGAGGATCGCTACGGCGACGCCGAGATCGGCCACCTCGACGGAATCACGATCGATTACCCCGACTGGCATTTCAACGTGCGCCCGTCGAACACCGAGCCGCTGCTGCGGCTGAACCTCGAGTCGCTTCGCTCCCTCCAGCACATGCAGAGCAAGCGAGACGAGGTCCTGGGGTTGATCAGGGAGTGAGCCCCGAGGAGGCGCTCGAGCGGGCCCGAGACGCCGGGATCCACTGCCTGCGCATTCCGACTCCCTTCGCCGTCGGCAGGGTCAACTGCTATCTGCTCGAGGACGAGCCCCTGACCCTGATCGATACCGGGCCGAACTCGGGCAAGGCCCTCGACGAGCTGCAGACCCAGCTCGGCGAGCATGGCCACTCGATCACCGATCTCGAGCTGGTCATCCTCACCCACCAGCACATCGACCACGTTGGCCTGATCGAGATCATCAGCGCGCACTCCGGTGCCGAGGTGGCGGCAATCGGCGTCGCCGCCTCGCGGCTCGCCAACTTCGGCGAGGACGCGGAGCGCGAAGACGCCTTCGCCGCCGAGCTGATGCGCAGCCACGGGGTCCCCGAGCAGGTGGTCAGCGTGCTGAGGACGGTGACCGCCGGTTTCCGGGGCTGGGGCGCCTCAGCTCGGGTCACCCGCCCACTGGCCGACGGCGAGCGGATCGAGCTCGCCGGCCGCACCCTGCAGGCATTCCACCGGCCGGGGCACAGCCCCTCGGACACGGTCTTCTGGGACGAGGAACGCCGCATCCTGATCGCCGCCGATCACCTGATCAAGCGCATCTCCTCGAACCCGCTCGTCACCCGTCCCCTGGACGGTTCCGAGGGGCGCACCCGGGCACTCGTCTCCTACCTCGACTCGATGCGCAGGACTCGCGAGCTGCCGGCGGAGATCGTCCTCTCCGGGCACGGCGAGCCGATCACCGACCACGTCGCGCTGATCGACGAGCGGATCGCCAAGCACATGCGGCGAAAGGAGAAGATCTACGGCCTGATCGCCGAGCAGCCGCGAACCGGGTACGAGCTGGCCCAGGCGATCTGGGGAAACGTCGCGGTCACCCAGGCCTATCTGACCCTCTCGGAGATCATCGGTCACGTCGACCTCCTGCTCGACGAGGGCAGGGTGGCCGAAGCCTCCGACGGCGAGGTGATCCGCTACGAAGCGGTGGCCGGCGATGCCTGAGCCGGGGAGGTCCCGCGCCAAGAAGCGGATGCTGATCATCGTCAACCCCTACGCGACGACGGTCTCCGACCGCCTCAAGAACCTGGTCGTCTACGCGTTGCAGGGCCGCTACGAGGTTGAAGCCGTGACCACGGAGGCGGCCGAGCACGCCACCGAGATCGGCCGCGAGGCGCGCGGCGGCCGCTACGACATCGTCGTCGCCTTCGGCGGCGACGGGACCTTGAACGAGGTCGCCAACGGCCTGGCGGGCACCGAGGTGCCGGTATCGGTGCTCCCCGGCGGCTCGACCAACGTCGTCGCCCGCACCCTGGGGATCCCAAACGACGTCGTCGACGCAACTGAGCACCTGCTCTCGATCGCCGACGACTTCCGGCCGCGCAAGATCGACCTCGGGATCGTCGAAGGCAGGCACTTCGTCTTCTCCTGCGGCGCCGGGATCGATGCCTCGGTGGTCGAGCGTGTCGAGGCCAACCCGCGGATGAAAGCCAGGGCCGGTCCCTACTTCTATGCCTACTCGGCGGTCGCGGGCTTCTACCGACGCTATCTGCGCGACCCGGTACGGCTGCGGGTGGAGGCGGGCGGGCGGGTACTCGAGGGCGTCACCGCGCTGGCCCAGAACTCCGACCCCTTCACCTTCTTCTCGAGGCGCCCGATCCGGGTCTGCGAGGGAATCGAGATCGACGACGGGAAGCTCGCGATCGGGGTGCTGACGCGGGCCAAGCAGCGCGACCAGGCGACCCTGGTCTCGCGCCTGATCAGCGGCCGCTACCTCGCGGGGCACCGCGCCGTCGAGGTGCTCGAGGGTCTGACCGAGGCGACGGTCAACTCGATCACCGTGGGTTCCGACGGTGGCAGGCGGCGCTTCCCGGTTCAGGTCGACGGGGACTTTTTCGGCGAGCACGAGCGGGTGACGATCCGCGTCCTCCCCGGAGGACTGACCGTCGTTGCCTGAGCCGGGCTGCAGCTTCTGCGCGATCGCCTCCGGCGAAACCGACGCAGCGATAGTGCTCGACGAGCCCGGCGCCCTCGCCTTCCTCGACCACCGGCCGCTGTTTGCGGGCCACTGCCTGCTGATCCCCCGGGGTCATGTCGAGACCCTGCTCGAGCTGCCCGATCCCGAGGTCGGGCCACTCTTCGTCACCGCGAAGCGGCTGGCGCGGGCTGTGACCCTGGCGATGGACGCGGAGGGCAGCTTCGTCGCGCTCAACAACGTGGTCAGCCAGAGCGTTCCCCACCTCCACGTCCACATCGTCCCCCGCCGCCCCAAGGACGGACTGCGAGGGTTCTTCTGGCCGAGGACCAAGTATTCCTCTCCGGAGGAGGTGGAGGAGGTCCGCGGCGGCGTTGCGGCGGCGCTGGAAACGATTCCGTGAGGACAGCCGCCCGGAACAGCTGCGCCGCCTCCTCGCTCCGCGTCCGGGGGCGGCTAGCCGAGAATGCCGGCCGCCCGCGCCCCCTCGACCGTCTCCAGCAGCGTCTGCCCGGCGTCGGTGAGCGGCGTCCAGCCGAGCTCGCGCCGTGCCTTCGAGGTATCCATGATCACCGGCACCCGCAGAGCGTTGATCCACTCCAGCTCGGCGGAGAGGAAGGAGAGCCGCCCGGCCAGCCCGGCGGCCACGCTCACCGCCGGCGCCGGCACCGCGACCGAGATCCAGCCGAGCGCCCGGGCCATGTCGGCCAGCCTGATCTCGCCCTCTCCTGCGAGGTTGTAGACGCCCGGAGCACCCCTACCCGTGATCGCCGCTCGCAGCGCCGCGGCGACGTCGTCGTGGTGGCAGAGCTGGAAGGGAACGCCCGTGTCCGGGAGCACCGGCCGCAGGAAGGGGAGCGAGGGCATCGCCTCCATCGCCCGCTCGACGAAGGGCAGCCGCCCGCCGATACGGACCTGTTTCAGCGCCTGGTCGACCAGCATCGTCGCCCGCCGGCCCGCGACGATGGATGGCCGAAAGACATAGGCATCGGTGCCCGTGCCGGCCAGCTCCCGCTCGAGCAGGTCCTCGAGCTAGGCCTTCTGGGCCGAGTAGTAGAAGCCTTCGCTGCCCCTGGCCGGCACCTCCTCGGTGAGCGGCTGCGGGTTCTCGCCGTGAAAACCGTAGGCGGCCACCGAGGATGTGTAGATGAGCCGTGGCGTCTCGGCCGCCCGGACCGCTTCGAAGACGTTTCGGGTGCCCTCGAGGTTGACCCTGCGGGTCTCCTCGTGGCTGCCGAAGATGACGAAGGCGAGATGGACGGCGACGTCGGCACCGTCGAGCAATTGGTCGAGAGCGGTCCGGTCGAGAATGTCGCCCTGGCGGTAGCTGACCTTCTCCCATCCCTCGGCCGCCGGGTCGAAAGGACGGCGGGCCATGCCGAGGACCCGGCCGACCTCCTCGGAGCGTTCGAGCGTGGCGAGCAGGGGCTTTCCGATCTCCCCGGTCGGGCCGGTTACCGCAACCGTCAGCGCCACGCCGTCAGTCTAGGCCGATCCGTCCTCCGCCCCGAATCAGGCCGTGCCTCAGGCTCGAGGAGTACCGTAAAAGTTCGAGCCGGCGAAGACGTTTCGTTCCAAAGGTACGAGGCGCCGTCGCGCCCCGCCCGAACAACATGGGAATCTTCAATCGCAAGCCGAGAGTCAAGGCGCTGGCCCGCGCCGGTGACCTCGACGGCCTGATCGCCGCGAGCCGGTTCCAGCAACTCAGCTCGAGCCCCGAGGGTGAGGTCACCGACCTCGGGCTGCGCACCCGGGTCGCGGCCGTATACGCGCTCGGCGAGCTGAACGGCAAGCGGGGCGGGGAAGCAGTGGCCGAGGCGCTCACTGACCCAGAGGACCGGGTCAGGATGGCTTCGATCGTCGTCCTCTTCGAGCGCTCCCAGCCAGAGCCGATCGCCGACGGGCTCCGCTGGCTTCCGCGCGAAGGGAACTCTCGCTCCCTGGCGTTGCGGGCCCTGCTCGAGCTGCGCCAGCCCGGCAACGCCCGCCGAATCGCAGATGCCCTCGTCCATCAGCAGGCCGATCAGCCGATTGCCGAAGACGACATCGCGGCGCTCGAGGATCTGCTCGAGGACGGCGAGGGAGCCGCCGCGAAGGACGAGGTGATCAGCCTGCTTGCAGACGGGATGCGCGAGGAAGACGAGTTCGTCGCGAACCGCGCCGTCCAGCTGATGGTCCGGATGGCGCCGGCCAGCGTCGATGCGTTGATCGAGGCCCTGCCCGATCCCGGCGCGGGCCACCACGCCGCGGTCGGCCTCGCGGAGGTCAAGGACACCCGGGCGCTTCAGCCCCTGATCGAAGCGCTCGACCACGACGACGCCCGGGCCCGAGCCGCCAGCTGCGCGGCCCTCGGGGAGCTGCGCGACTCCTCCGCGGTCGAGCCGCTGCTCAGAGCGACGCAGGATCCGGAGCTGAGCGTTCGGACAAGGGCCGGATCGGCCCTCGACCAACTCGGCACGGTCGCCGTGGTAATCGGCATCTCGGCACTCTTGCGACCGATGATCGACGGTGCCCTGGAAGCTGGACCGGAGGTCGCGCCCGAGCTCGAGGCGGGCTCGGTCGAGTCGGAGACGGGCTTCGCCCGCTCCCCGGCCAACGCGACCACCCTGGAGCGGGTCGCCCGCCTCCTCGAGGGCCTCGGGACCGCCGGCCAGTCCGGCGTCTACTAGGCGGCAGAGCCGCCTAATAACTGCGCCGCCTCCTCCGCTACGCGAAAGCCCGCACTCAGAATCACCGGCTATCTGCGGGCTTTCGCTCCGCGTCCGGGGGCGGCTGACGCGCCGTAAACCTCATCCTGCCTCGAACCGCCGCACGCCCGGACGCGGGAGCGAGGCCCGACAGCACCATTTTGACTCTGAGTGTCGGGCCTCGCGGGAGCGGAGGACGTGCGGCAGTTATTCCTCGCGGAGCGGAGGAGGCGGCGTAGTAATTCAGGCAGGCGAGCGCTGGAGGACCCGGGCGGGATTGCCCACGACCGTGGTCCCCGGCTCGACGTCCCTGGTGACCACCGCTCCGGCGCCGACCACCGACCCCGCGCCGATCCGAAGGCCACCGAGGATGATCGCCCCCGATCCGATCGAGGCGCCTTGCTCGACCACCGTCTTCAGCATCTCCCAGTCCTCTTCGGTCTGAAGCACTCCGTCCCCGTTGGTCGCTCGCGGGTACTTGTCGTTGATGAAGATCGCACCGTGTCCGACGAAGACCTCGTCGGAGATCCGCACCCCGGTGCAGATCACCGCGTGGCTCTGAATCTTGCAGGCCCTGCCGACCCTGACTCCCGCCTGGATCTCGACGAAGGCGCCGACCCGCGAGTGCGAGTCGATCCGGCAGCCGTAGAGATTGGCGAAAGCGTAGACGGCGACGTCTTCGCCGAAGGAGACATCAATCAGCTGCCGGTAGGGAGCCTCGTTCGCCGGGGACGCGCCGGTCCCTCCCGCGTTGGCCGCGTTGGTTTCCTGCCCGTTTTCGGCCGTCCGACCCATCGCAGAAAGAACGTCTGGACGCGACAGAATTTTTGCCCGGAGACCCGCGCAAGCTTCTCGGCGCTCCTGCCGTTGCTTGCGTATGGAGGTGCTGACCCACCCAGGTGCGGACGTCATCGCATCAAACGGAATCTCGTGTCTGGTGGTCGGCGGCGACCCGGCGACGCACCGGCGAGCCGAGGCGACGCTCTCTGCGGAGGGGCTCGAGCCGCGTCGCCGCGGCAATGGCCGCGAGCCGGTCTCCGAAGGCGACCTCGATGCCTCGGCGATCATCGTCTTGGTCTGCAACGTCGACGTGCCGCGGGAGATGGCGACGCTGCGGCGAATGCGCCGGCAGTGGCGCCAGCCTGCGATCGTCGTGATCTCGCCCCCCGCCACCGGCACCGGCGTGCGCCGCGCGCTCGAAGCCGGGGCCGACGCGTTCGTCTTCGAGTCCAACCTTGAACTGACCCTGGCCGCGACCGTGCGCGCCGTGGCCAGCGGCCAGTCGGTGGTACCGCGCAAGGTCCGCGGCAGCCTCGAGCGGCCGGCTCTCTCCCACCGCGAGCGCCAGGTCTTGGCGCTTGTCGCCCGTGGCCTCACCAATGCGCAGATCGCCAAGCGGCTGTTTCTTTCGGAGAGCACGATCAAGAGTCACCTCTCCTCGGTCTTCGGCAAGCTCGGAGTGCGCTCACGCTGGGAGGCCGCGGCGCTCTTCCTAGAGCTCGAGCAGGCCACAAATCGCGCTCTGGCGGGCGTCGGAGGAGTGCCCGCCGACCTCGACACCAACGGGCAAGGCGCCCTATGAACTCTCCGATCGGGTCGACGACGCTGCCCTCGGCGGCGGCGAACGTCGGCGGGCGGGTGCCGTTCATCCGCCTCGACGAAACCAACCCGGAGCTCTTTGGCGAGCTGATGGGCGTGGTCGAGCGGGTCGCCCGCGACGGCGCCTTCACCCTCGGCGCCGAGGTCTCCTCCTTCGAGCGGGCCTTCGCCGAGTACTGCCAAACGGAGCACGCCGTGGGCGTCTCTTCCGGGACGGCGGCGCTCGAGCTGGCCCTTCGAGGCCTCGGGATCGGGCCCGGCGACGAGGTCGTCGTCCCGACCTACAGCTTCATCGCCACCGCCGAGGCGGTGAGCACCACCGGGGCGACCCCGGTCCTCGTCGATGTCGACCCGGAGACCGCCTGTCTCAGCGCGGAGATCGTCGAGCCGGCGCTCACCCCCCGCACCCGATGCGTGATCCCCGTCCACCTCTTCGGACGCACTGCCGAGATGGATCCGCTGCTGGAGCTCTGCCGGCCGCGCGGCATCCACGTCGTCGAGGACGCCTGCCAGGCCCACGGCGCCCGCTATCGCGGCCAGCCCGTCGGCTCGCTCGGGGACGCGGGCTGCTTCAGCTTCTACCCGACCAAGAACCTCGGCGCCTGGGGGGACGGCGGCGCCCTGGTCACGGACGACCCGGCCCTCGCGGAGCGGGTTCGCCTGCTGAGGTCCCACGGCGAGGCGGTGCGCCACGATCACGAGCTGCCCGCCGGCACCGACCGCCTGCACGCCCTGCAGGCCGCGATCCTCGAAGTCAAGCTGGGCCGGCTCGAGAATTGGAACCAGAGCCGCCGCAGTGCCGCCGCCGTGCTCAGCCGGGAGCTTGCGGGCAGCGGCCTGCGGCTGCCCTCGCCACCGGCGGCCGGCGGTGATCACGTCTTCCACCTCTACGTGGTTCGGACGCCCGCCCGCGAGGACCTCCGAGTCCATCTCCAGGACCGCGGCGTCGCCAGCGCCATCCACTACCCCACCCCGATCCACCTGCAGCCCGCATATGCCGCACTGGGGCTCGGGGCAGGCAGCCTGCCGAACGCGGAGACACTCGCCGGCGAGTGCTGCTCGCTGCCGATCTTCCCGGCTATCGAGGAGTGGCAGATCGCCGAGATCGTCGAGGCGGTCGAGAGCTTTGACGACGCTCTCGACAGCTAACGGCGCCTCCGCCACGGCCGCCTCTCCTGCGGTCCGCCGGCGCGGGCGCGGCCTTCGCGTCTGCATGGTCCACTACTCCGACTTCACGGTCGACTCCCGCATCCAGCGCCAGGCACAGGCCTTGGCGGAGCGCGGCGATGAGGTCGACTGCATCTGCCTCAGCGATGACGCCGAGCTGCAGGTCGGCGCCGGCCGCATCCGCCTGCACCGGGCCTCGGCGGAGAAGCCGCGAGGCGGCGCCCGGGCCTATCTCGAGGGCAACGCCCGCTTCCTCGCCGGTGCGGCCAGACGCCTGACCGGGCTCGACCGTCGCCGCGCTTTCGACCTGGTCGAGATCCACAACATGCCGGATGCGCTCGTCTTCGCCGCGCTTCGACCGAAGCTCCGCGGGGTTCCGATCGTGCTCAACTTCCACGACACCTTCCCGGAGCTCTTCGCGACCCTCTTCGACCGCTCGCCGCGGCATCCACTGGTGCGGCTGATCCGCGGCGAGGAGCGCCTCAGCGCCGCCTTCGCCGACTGCCACATCTTCGTCACCACCGAGGCCCGCGACCTGCTGCGAGCGCGCGGCATCGGAACCGCGCGCTCGCAGGTGGTCATGAACACGCCCGATGAGCGGGTCTTCGGCCGGCGGCGCCCGGCACTTCGCCCGCCGCGCTCCGGGGAGCTGCGGGTCATCTACCACGGTGGCCTTGCCGATCGATTCGGGGTCGAGACCCTGGTTCGCGCCGTTGCGCTCCTGCGAGAGCGGGGCGAGCCGGTCGTCCTCGACGTCTACGGGTCGGACGCCGCCGCGGCGGCCAGCCTCGCTGCCGCGGCCGCGAAACTGGCACCTTCGGGAATCCGCATCGCCCCAAAGCCGACAGCCGTGGGGGAGATCCCCGCCCGGCTCGCCGCCGCGCACCTCGGGGTGGTTCCCACCCTGCGCGACCCCTTCACCGAGCTGCTCCTCCCCGTGAAGCTGCTCGAGTACGTCCACATGGGCCTGCCGGCCGTCGCCTCCCGACTGCCGGTGATCGAGCGCTATTTC
Source organism: Solirubrobacterales bacterium (assembly GCA_038222365.1). Taxonomy (GTDB): domain Bacteria; phylum Actinomycetota; class Thermoleophilia; order Solirubrobacterales; family 70-9; genus JBBRHQ01. Next base: position 13,439 of record JBBRHQ010000004.1, on the reverse strand, counting down.
GGTGACGGGATCTCCTACGCCGATCCCGGCGACCCGGGCTCGATCGCCGCCGCGATCGAGGCGATCCGCCGAGACCCCGACGCCGCGAGGGAGCGCGCCGAGCTGGCCTCGGATCGCCTCGCCGCGCTGGAGTGGCGCAAGCAGCGTCAGGACTACCTCGGCCTCGTCGACGAGCTGGTCGGGAGCGGAATGAGATGACCCGGCTGCTGCTGATAACGCCTGCCCGTGACGAGGCCTCGCACATTGAGCGCACGGCGCGCGCGGTCGCCGCGCAGACGCGGCCCCCGGACCGGTGGCTGATCGTCGACGACGGATCGACGGACGCCACGCCGAGCCTGCTGCGCAAGCTCCAGGCCGAGCTGCCATTCCTGACGGTGCTGAGCGCACCGCAGGCCGAACTCGGCGAGAACGGCGACCGGCTCGCCTTTGCCGCCGAAGCGCGGGCGTTCAACTGGGCCCTGGCGAGCATGGACGCCGCCGGCTTCACCCATCTCGGCAAGCTCGACGCCGACGTCGAGCTACCACCCGAATACTTCGACAATCTGCTGGCGCGCTTCGCGGAGCAGCCTTCACTCGGAATCGCCGGGGGCGACCTGCTGGAGCCCGGGCCGCAGGGCTGGCAGCTCGCTCCGGTTCCCGACTACCACGTTCGGGGAGCGATGAAGCTCTACAGCCGGCGGTGCTACGACGAGATCGGCGGGATCGAGGAGCGTCTCGGCTGGGACACGATCGACGAGACCTATGCCCGCATGATGGGCTACGAGACGCGCTCTTTCCGCGAGCTCCTCGCCCGGCACCACCGCCCGGTCGCAACCGCCAACGGCGCCCTGCGAGGCAGGGCCCGCCACGGGCAGTGCGCCTACATCGTCCGCTACGGGCCGGGCTGGGTGCTGCTCCGCTCCTTCAAGGTGGCGTGCTCGCGACCGCGGGTGATCTCGGGCCTGGCCTTCTTCTTTGGCTATCTGCGAGCGGCGTTGCGTCGCGACGAGCGGGTCGAGGACGAGCGCTTCCGGCGTTTCGTCGCGGCCGAGCTGCGGACACGGCTGCGTCGTGCCTCGGCGCGCCTTCTCAGACGCCCGCACGGCGGCCGGGAAGCGGCGCAAGTTCCTCCGTTTTTCGTGCGTTCCTAGGTGCAAGAGCCAAGACCCACCCCGAACTGAAAGTCGATAGACCCGCATGGACCCCCTCGGCATCGTCAGAGAGCTGTGGCGGCACAAGATCTTTCTTGGGCTCGTCTTCGTGATCGCTGCGATCTTCGCGGTCCTCAGCGCCTACCGGGTGTCCAGCAGCGGACTCGAGCAGCGCTCGCTGCAGGTCGGTGCCGCCTCCAGCCAGATCCTCGTCGACTCCCCCGGCTCTGCGCTGGTCGCCGGGGCGAGCGTCGGGACCTTCGACGCCCTCTCGACCCGCGCCCAGATCTATGGCCAGTACCTCAGCAGCCTCGAGGCAAGGGGGAAGATCGCCAAGCTGACCGGCATCCCGGCCGCCACGATCGCCACCGCCGGGCCGTTCAGCACCGACGTCACCCAGAACAGCTACTCGGGACAGAGCTCCGAGGACCGCGCCAACCAGCTAGTCGATCAGGGCTCGCCCAACCGACTCGTGTTCACCGCCCAGGAGGGCGTCCCGATCATCTCGGTGGACACCCAGGCGCCGACCGCGAACCGAGCCGCGAAGCTCGCCATCGCCTCCTTTACCACCCTGAAGCGCTACGTCCGCCGGCTGAAGAGCAGCAAGGAGTACCTGCAGACGGTCAGGTCCGGCCCCAAAGCCGAGGCGAAGGCGGCGCTGAGAGGCGTGACCGTGCGCGAGCTCGGGACCCCCGAGGGCGGGACGATCGGCGGCGCCAACGACAAGATCCTCATCATTCTCGCCTTCATCACCGTCTTCCTGCTCGGATGCGCCGCGATCATCATCGTGCCGCGAGCCCTGGGACGCTGGCGCAGCCTCGACCAGATCGAGCGCGAAGCGGTCCCCGCCCGGCTCGGCGGCAGCAACGGCGCCGAGCCGGGCGCCGGCGAGGCCGCGGAATCTGCGACCCGAGCGGGAGCGCCCGTCGCCGGTAACGGCGGCCAGTCGCGGCAGCCGGCCGAATCGACTCGGGGGACCCTGACCGGGCGCTCTGCGCCGTCGCCCTGATGGAAACCGCTGCCGGCGGCCGCGCCCTTCTCGGTCCCGGTGAGTTCCGTGCCCTGGCATCGCCGCCCGACGAAGCGGCCAGCCGGGAGGCGGACTGGCCACACACGACGCGCTGGCTGCCCTGGGGGCTGGCGGGTTTCCTCGCGCTCGTCTGGCTCACGCCGTTCGACAGCGTCTATCTGCCGTTCGGCGGGCCGGTCGACATCACCCTCGACCGGCCGGTGCTGATCCTGCTGGGCGCCATCTGGCTCCTCGGCAGCGGCGCCCTCACACACGGCCCCCAGGCCCGGGCCAGTGCCGTCCACTGGGCCTTTGGTGCGTTTGTCGTGATCGCGGTGCTCAGCATCCTTGTCAACGCCGAGACGTTGGTCCGCATCGACCAGCTCGACTCCGCCTTGAAGAAGATCGCCCTGCTCGCCTCGTACGGATTCTTCTTCGTTCTCGCAGCCTCGATCCTGAGGCCGTCGGAGGTCCCCAGGTTCATCAGGTACATGATCGCGATCGCGACCGTGACCGCGGTCGCCGTGGTGATCGAAAACCGCTTCTCGATCAACATCTTCCACGACTGGATCGGCCCCCTGATCCCCGGTTACACGCGCCCCTTCGGCATCGGCATCCTCGACTCGATCGGTCGCAAGCAGGTCCTCGGCCCGGGCGTGCAGCCGCTGGCGGTGACGACCATGCTGGTCATGGTCCTGCCGTTCGCGATGGTCGGGCTGGTCAACTCCACCGAGCGACGGCAACGCTGGCTCTACGGGACGGCGATCTTCCTGATCTTCGCCGGCTCCCTGGCGACCGAGAAGAAGACAGGCCTGGTGGGCGCCGTCGCGGGCATGATCGTGCTGATCGCCTACCGCCCCCGCCAGATGGCCCGCCTCCTGCCCCTCGCCGCAGTGATGGTGGTGCTCGTCCACCTGTTCACGCCGGGAGCGATCGGCGGCGTCGTCGATCAGTTCAACCCCTCCTCGCTGAACAAGGTCAACACGGTCCAGGACCGGGTGCGCGATTACGACGCGATCACCCCGGACCTGGCGCACAATCCTCTGCTCGGCGCCGGCTGGGGAGGATACGACCAGCGCAAGCATCGAATCCTCGACAACCTCTACCTGACCCTGGCGATCGAGGTCGGCGTGCTCGGCGTGCTCGCCTACCTCGCCCTGCTGGCAACCTCGTTCCTCCTCGCCAACCGCGCCGCGCGCTCCCGCGATCCGCAGCGGGCGCCACCGGCGATTGCCTCGGCCGCGGCAATCGCCACCGTGTTCGTGGCCAGCGGCCTGCTGGACTTCCTCTCCCTCCCCCAGCTCGCATACATGTTCTGCTTCATCGCGGCGATCGGCGTCGTCCTGGGGCGCGACGCGAAGGCGAGGGCGGCGCATGCCGGCTGATCTCTCGATAATCATCGTCTCGACCAACGAGGCGCACTGGCTCGAGCGCTGCCTGGAAACGGTTTTTTCCAGCTCGGGAGCCGCGACGCTCGACGTCGCCGTCGTCGACAACGAGTCGAGTGATGGCGTCTCCGATCTGATCGAAAGCAAGTTCCCGCAGGCGAGGGTGGTGCGCTGTGCCAACCGGGGCTTTCCGCACGCGAACAACAGGGCGTTGATGACGCCTCTGGGGCGCTACGTGCTGTTCCTCAACCCTGATACCGAGATCCTCAGCGGCAACTTCGGGGATCTCGTGGCGCTGCTCGACCGACGCCCCGAGGTCGGGCTTCTCGGCGTCAAGCAGCTGACGGGCGACGGTCAGCTCTTCCCGACCATCCGACGCTTTCCGAATGCCGCCCGGGCCCTCGGCGAGGCGCTGACCGCGGAGAAGATGCCGGGGCGGCCCTCGTGGGTCGGCGAGCGTGTCCTCGACCCGAGCGAACACGAGCGGGAGCGCGAATGTGACTGGACCGTCGGGGCCTTCATGCTCGCCCGCCGCGAAGCCCTGCTGAGCAGCGGCTTCATGGATGAGCGCTTCTTCCTGTATTCCGACGAGCCGGACCTCTGCCTGCGAAGGCGCCAAGCGGGCTGGCGAATCCTGCACAGCCCCGCGATGACGATCGTCCACCACGCCGGCAAGGCGGGGGTGAAGCCGCGCCTGGCCGCCCAGGAGGCCTTCGCCCGGCGGCTCTATGCGGAGAAGCACTTCGGCAACGCCCACCGGGTCCTCTACCTGGGGGCGCTGGGCCTTCGGTACGGGCTGCGGGCATCGATCACCCGCGACCGGCAGCGCAGGGTCGCGGCTCGCTCCGCCCTGGACGCGGTGCTCGGGCGAGGGACGCCGCCGTTCGGAGTCCCGCCACCGACCTCGATCGATCCCAGCACGGTGCCGGGCGCCCGAGCCGGCGTCGGGGGGCGGGTCTAGCGGTGGCGCTCGCGATCGAGACACCAGCCACTGACCCGCAGAGCGGGACCCGCTGTCCCGGCTGCGGCGCGCCGCAGGAGCGACCGCCGGTCCTGCTTCGCGGCGGCGATCGGCTGACCGGCGCGGAGGGTGACTTCGCGGTGGTCGCCTGCGAACGGTGCGGGCTGGCGTTCACCCTGCCCCGACTGCGCGCCGAGGACTTCGAGACCTACTACCCCGAGTCCTACAGCGCCTACGACCCCCCCGCCTCATCGAATGGCCGAAGGCGCACGCCGGGGGACCTTCTGGATGGCCTGCGGCTCGAGGTGATCGCCCGGTTCGGGCCCTTTCGCCGAATCTGGCAGCTGCCCCCCGGCCGGCTACTCGACGTCGGCTGTGGAGCCGGCCAGCTCGCCGGAGTGTTCCTTCGCCACGGGTGGGACGTCGCCGGCGTGGAGCCCTCCGAGCAGGCCGCCGAGCACGCGCGCGGAGTCGGGGTCGAGACGATCACCGGGACCCTGGCCGATGTGCCCTGGCCGGCGGCTTCCTTCGACGCGATCATCTTCAATCACTCGCTCGAGCACATCGAGGACCCGGCGGAGGCGCTGATCGACGCCGCGCGCCTGCTGCGGCCGGGGGGGATGCTCGCGATCGCGGTTCCCAACTTCGGTAGCTGGCACCGTCGCGCATTCGGATCGGCCTGGTTTCAGCTTGACCTGCCGCGCCACCTCCAGCACTTCGACCGCGACTCGCTCTCCTCCGTGGTGCGTCGCGCCGGCCTGCGGCCCGTATCGGTGGGCGCGGCTTCGATGCGCCCGAGCCCGATCGGGAGCCTTCAGTATCTGACGTTCGGCCGGATGCGATACGAGGGCCGCGGCTTCCGCATCCTCGCCTGGGCGCTTGCCCCACTGCTCGCCCTCAGCGATCGGATCGCCGAGGGCGACTGCCTTCACCTCACTGCTGAGCGCTGAGCGCGCCTGCGCCCGGAGGAGTCGGCGCGGACAGGCGTGACGGAAGCACCCGGCGGAGCAGCGAGGAGAGGTCGTGCCAGACGGCCGGAAACCGCAGGCGGAGGATGGCACAGTGCAGCAGGATCCCCGCCACGGAGACGGCGGCGATGATCAGCAGCGCCGGCGCACCTGCTCCCTCGAGCAGGTGCGCGAGTGGAAAGCCCACCGCCAGCACCGCGGATCCGCCGATCACGGCGGGGGCCAGGTCGCCGACCATGCGACCGACCGGAATGCCGACGACCCGCGGGAAGAGCACGGCGTAGACAGCGACGAGTTGAAGGACGTAGACGCCGACCACGGCGATCGCCACGGTGACGATTCCCTGCGAGGCGGTGGCGATCACGGTGGCCGCGTAGATGGTCAGCAGGACCACGTTGAAGCGCATCAGCTCCCGGGGGCGGCCCGCAGCGAGCAGGACCTGCGCAAATCCGGTGAGGATCGCGGCGATCATGCCCGCCACCGAGAGGATCTGGGTCGGCAGGACGGATGGCTCCCAGCGCGCGCCGAAGAGCCAGGGGATCAGCACTGGCGCCACGACGATCAGGATTGCCAGCAGCGGCACCACGACCGCTCCGTGCACCCGGGTGGCCCGCTCGTGCAGGGCCCCCATCTCCTTCAGGCTGCGAGTGCGAGAGTAGATCGGGAAAGCGAGCCGGAGCATGATCCCGCTGATCTTGTCCTGATAGACGACGCCGAGCTGGAAGCCGCGCCAGTAGTACCCCACCTGTGCGGCGCTCAGCCGGGCGGCGAGGATCGTGTAGTCGATGTTGGTGATCGCCACGTGAAGGAGCCCGGCGCCCGACGCCGGCGCGCCGAACCCGACGATCTGGCGCAGTTGGGGGCCGTGCCAGCGGGGCCGGGGTGGCGGCTCGACGATCAGCAACATGACGATCGCGGCGACTCCTGCGACCAGCGCGCCGATCACGATCGCCTCCGCCTCGAGCCCGAGCAGCGCCAGCGCGACGGCGGCGATCGCGCCGACCATGATCGACCCGGACTCGATCAGGCTCATGCTCCTGAATTTCAGCTCCCGCCAGAGAAGCGAGCGTGAGACGGCGCAGATCCCGGCGAGCAGGAACAGGGGCGAGGCAAGCTGGACCAGGGAAGCGGTGCGTTCGCCGAACAGCGGCTCGGCGATCAGTGGCGCGAGCAGAAAGGTGACGACGCTCAGTCCGGCGCCCGCGACCAGGCTCGCCAGCATCGCTGTCTCCAGGTGCTCCCGGCCGATCTCCTTGCGCTGCACCAGTGCGCTGGCGAAGCCCTCGAAGGTGATGATCGCGGACAGCGGCACCAGGATCAGCGCGATCACCGCGTGACCGAACTCGGCCGGGCTGATCATCCGAGCGAGGACGACAGTCGCGAGCAGCTGCCCCCCCTCGCCGAGACCGCGGGCGATGACCATCCAGCGCACGCCGGTGACGGCGGCCTCACGCAGGGTCTCATAGGTCGGCTCGGTGGGCCCGGACTCCATCGCTCAAATGAACGAGCGGCCGCAAGGGCAGCTTGCGGGCAAAAGCCTGCCCGCGCGGTTCCCGTTGCTCTTTTGATGGCGACGACAGCGACGACCAGTCCCGGCTTGGCCGAGAGCGCTCCGGGGGCCAATCGCGACGTGGTGATGATTCTCGGCTACACCTCCTGGGCCGGCGCGGCGCGGCGCAGCCGGGTCCACGCCGAGGATCGGCTGACGCTCGAGCTGATCGACTCCGACCGGGTCGGTCGAGTCCTGGTCTGCAACCCGTTCCGCTCGCTGCCGGCGAAGCTGGTGCGCTCGGCGCTGGGCACCGATGTGGAGCCATTCCCGGCCTCCGAGGATCGGCGGCTGCATGAGCCCACCCGGCTTCGCCGAACCGATCCCACCGGCCTGGCTGCGGTCGAGCGAAGCTGCGCCGCCTATGAGAGCAGCATTCGAGCCGCGGCCGAGAGGTTCGGGCTGATCCGGCCGGCTGTGATCTCCACCCATCCGCTGATCGCGGGGTTCGGCCGCTTTGACTGGTCGGGGCCCGTCACCTATTACGCCAACGACGATCTCACCGCCTTTCCTCCCCTCGCCCGCTGGCGCCCCGCGATCGAGGCCTCCTTCGCCCGTATGCGCTCAGAGGGCCGCAGGGCCGTGGCCCTGACCCCAAAGTCCCTGCAGTCGATCGCCCCGGGCGGCCCTGCCGGGGTCGTTCCCTGCGGGATCGAGCCGGCCGAATGGATCGAGCCCGGCGAGGCGCCCCGGTGGTTTCTCGATCTGCCGAAGCCTCGCCTCCTATACGTCGGCACCCTCGACGAGCGGATCGACCTCGAGGCGGTGCGAACGATCACCGAGGCGAGACCGGAAGCGTCGCTGACCCTGGTCGGCCCGGGCGCGGAAAGCGCCCGCTTCGCGACGCTCCGCTCCCTCCCACAGGTGACGATCAAACCTTCGGTGGCCCGAGATCGACTGCCCGGCCTGGTCAGGGCAGCCGACGTCGGCCTGATCCCGCACGTGCGCAGCGAGCAGACCGAGGCGATGAGCCCGCTGAAGCTCTATGAGTACGTCGCCGCCGGCACCCCCGTGGCGGCGGTCGACCTTCCGGGAGTTCGGGGGGTGTGCCCGGAGCGCACCGTCCTCTCCCCCACCGGCGGAGCGCAATTCAAGGACGCTGTGCAGGGAGCGCTGGAGCTCGGGCACTGGACCGAGTCGGCGCGACAGAGGTTCATCTCGGAGAACGCATGGAGCGCTCGGTTCGAACGCCTGCTCGAGATCGCCATGACACCGCAGCCCAGACCACACCCTAACCCACTACTTGAGGTTTAGGTTTAATGCTTGGAGAGCCCGATATGCCCGTTTTTCAGTCGCCAACAGAGGCTTCGATCAGCGACAATGCCGGCGTGGGATTCCGGATGGGCGAAATTCTGGCGGCTTTCAGGCTGCCGCGGCAGGGCAGGCTGGGGACCTTGGTCCTCGCCTGTCTGCTGCTCGGGCTGCTCGGGCTTGCCGCCGGACCCGGTTCCGCCGGGGCCGCGGTCACCTGCCCGAACTCCAATCCGGTGGTCGACGAGAACCAATGCCATACCGGCACCTCCGCCTGGCAGATCAACGACTACAGCCCGGACCTCGGGGGCTTCACCACGCAGACCAGCGTCAACCTCGGCCAGAGCGTTGCCCTGAAGATCGCACGCAACGCGCCGGTCTCATCGAACGCGAAGGTCAGCATCGCCGTCTACCGGATGGGCTACTACGACGGGCTCGGTGGCCGCCTTGTCCACAGCACCAGCAACGTCGCGATCAACAACGACTACACCTGTAACCCGATGGATTCGACCACCGGCAAGGTCGACTGCGGAAACTGGAACACGACCTACACGATCCCCGGCAGCGCCCTCCCCGCCTCCGGGGTCTACCTGGCCAAGCTGACGGCGACCACCGGCGAGCAGACCGCGGTGGTCTTCACGGTGCGCGACGACAACCACGCGCCCAGCTCGAGGTTGCTCTACGTCCTCCCGGTCGACACCTACCAGGCCTACAACACCTTCGGCGGGAAATCGCTCTACTACGGCACGGAAGGGGACAACACGGTCTCCGGAACGAGCCGCGCGGTCAAGGTCTCCTTCAACCGCCCCCTGGCGCGGGCGGGGCAATCGCACGACTGGTTCTTCGGCCCGGACTTCGACCTGCTCTCCTGGATCGAGCAGCAGGGATATGACGTCTCCTATACCGACGACGTGCAGATCGCCGCGAATCCGCAGCAGCTGCTGCAGCACAACGCGATCGTCATTACGGGTCACTCCGAGTACTGGAGCAAGGGCCAGTTCGACGGCGTCAAGGCCGCCCGCGATGCCGGCATAAATGTCGCTTCCTTCAGCGCCAACACGGCATACTGGAAGGTCCGCTACGAGGACAGCCAGCGGACCCTGGTCTGCTACAAGACGATCGAGGGTGGCGGTTCCTCCGGGTCGGGGGCGATCAGCGCCAACGACTGGGGCCCCGACGGGCTACAGAACACGGCCGACGACGCCCTCGGGGCGGACGGCGTCGCCGGTACGTCCGACGATAACCCGCAGAACTCGACCACCACCTGGCGCGACAACGGGGCTCCGCCCGGTGACCCCGGGGCGCCCCCGGGAGGTCGTGTCGGACCCGACCAGCCCGAGAACCAGCTGTTCGGCGTGATGTACGTCGGCGACAACGACGCCCGCGGCTTCCCGGTGACCGTGCCGGCCGGGAACGCCAACGACGAGTTCGCGGCCGACCGCATCTGGCGCAACACCGGGATCTCGGAGAACTCTTCGACGAACATCGGCACGGGGCTCGTCAACTGGGAGTGGGACGCGGTCCCGACCCAGGCCCAGTACACCTCGCGCCAACCGGCCAACGTGATCCGCCTTTCGGCGACCGACGTCCAGGTCGCCAACGACAACTCCTGGATCCAGGACGAAGGTCGTCTGCGCAACACGACTCCCCCGCCGGGTCAGCCGGGGACGGTGAACGCGGTCAAGTACAGGGCGCCCAGCGGAGCACTGGTCTTCGCAAGCGGGACGATGGAGTGGTCCTCGGGGCTCTCCGACGACGTCGATCCACGAATCGAGCAGGCGACCTACAACGTCTTCTCGGACATGGGCGTGCAACCGCTGACGCCCTCCGGCGACGTGACGCTCGACCCGGGCGGCTCGAACCTGGCGCCGATCAGCACCTTCACGGTCAGCCCGAACCCCGCCAAGTCGACGCAAACGGTCAGCTTCAACGCTTCCGGGTCGAGCGATCCCGACGGCTCGGTCGTCAATTACAAGTGGGACCTGAACGGCGACGGTACCTTCGAGACCGACCGAGGCTCGAACCCGACCGTGACCCACACCTACTCGGCCGAGGGCGAGGGCACCTACAACGTGCGCCTGCGGGTGACCGACAACGGCGGAGCCACCGATCTCGCCGTCCGGACCCTGACGGTGATCGACAACCAACCGCCCACCGCATCGTTCACGGCCAATCCGAACCCGGTGCTCGGCGGCCAGCAGGCGACCTTCAACGCCTCTGCCTCCAGCGATCCCGATGGCACGATCACCAAGTACGAGTGGGACCTCGACGGCAACGGCACCTATGAGACCAACACCGGCTCCACTCCCACCGCGACAAACAGCTACACCAACCCCGGGACGGTGAACGTCGGCCTCCGGGTCACCGACAACGGGAACAAGACCGCGACGACGACACTCCCCGTCGTGGTCAAGCCGAACGGGGTCAGCAGCTATCCCGACTCGGTGCTCGATACCCCCGGCCTGCTCGACTACTGGCGGATGGGTGAGGCGAGCGGACCGACCTTCGCCGACAGCGCGGGATCCCATCCCGCCACGGCGTCCGGAAGCGGGGTCACCTTCGGCGTCCCGGGCGGCGTCCAAGCCGATCCCAACGCCGCAGCCCACTTCGACGGCTCGACCGGCTTCGCCTCGGCGCCGGTCAATCTCTCCGGCACCAACAAGGCGACGGTCGAGTTCTGGCTGAAGGGGAACTTCGCCAACGATGATCGCATCGCGATGGAGCTGACCAACAGCTACCACGACAACGACGGCGGGTTCCTGATCGACCCGAACTCGCCCTCGCAGCTGGGCCCGAAGTTCGCAGTCGGGATCGGTCGGAACGGGTCTCGGAACACCGCCTACTTCGACCAGCCGAGCTCCGGGGTCTGGCATTACTACGCCTTCGTGCTCGACTCGAGCGCCCCCGCCGCGACCCAGATCACCCCCTACGTGGACGGCCAGGCGGTTCCCTACACGAAGGTCGACAACGGCACCGGCGCCGGGAACTTCGCCAACTCGACCCTCTACATGATGGCGCGGGCCGGCAGCTCCCTGTTCGACGCCGGCGACCTCGACGAGGTGGCCGTCTACGACCGCGCCCTCGGCACCTCGACGATCACCGAGCACTACAACAGCTATGGCACCAACCGGCGCCCGGTCGCCGCATTCCAGACCTCTCCCGCCTTCCCCGCTCCGAACCAGCAGGTGACCTTCGACGCATCGGCATCCAACGATCCCGATGGCACGATCACCAGATATGAGTGGGACCTCGACGGCAACGGGACCTACGAGACCGACAGCGGCTCGAACCCGGTGGTCACCCACACCTACACCTCCGAGGCTCCCGAAGGCGGTTACGACGTCGGCCTGCGAGTGACCGACAACCTGACCGGCACCGACACCGTCACCCACAGTGTCAGCGTCCTGGCGAACCAGCCGCCGAATGCGACCTTCAACATCTCCCCGAGCCCGGTTACCGCGGGGCAGGTGGCGACGCTGGACGCCTCCGGCTCCTCGGACCCCGACGGGACGATCGCCAAGTACGAGTGGGACCTCGACGGCAACGGCAGCTATGAGACCGATACAGGCACCGCGGCGACGGTGACCAACACCTACAACACTGCCGGGGCCGTCAATGTCGGCCTGCGGGTCACCGACGACGGCGGCAAGACCTCGACCGCCACCGTTCCGCTCACGGTCAAGCCGGGGGGCGTCAGCAGCTACCCCGACGCGGTGCTCGACACCCCAGGCCTGCTCGATTACTGGCGGATGGGCGAGGCGAGCGGACCGACCTTTGCCGACAGCGCCGGCTCGCATCCGGCGACCGCCTCGGGCAATGTCACCTTCGGCGTCCCGGGCGGCGTCCAGGACGATCCCAACGCCGCCGCGCGCTTCGACGGCTCGACCGCCTCCGCGTCCGCCCCGCTCGACCTCTCCGGCACCAACAAGGCGACGATCGAGTTCTGGCTGAAGTGGAACGCCTACGCCAACGACGACCGCCTGGCGATGGAGTTCACGCCGAACTTCAACAACCAGGAGGGCGGCATCCTGGTCGATCCGAACGCGCCGCAGCTTGGCGGCTCCTTCGGCGTCGGGATCAACGACAACGCACGGAACAACGTCTTCTTCGCCCGACCCTCGGCCGGCCAGTGGCACCACTACGCCTTGGTTCTCGACTCGAGCGCAGCGGGGCCCAATCAGATCACCCCCTACGTCGATGGCCAGGCGGTCCCGTTCACCAAGCTGAACAGCGGCACCGGCGGCGGCAACTTCGCCAACTCGACCCTCTACATGATGTCGCGTGCGGGCAACTCGCTGTTCGGCGCCGGGGACCTCGATGAGGTGGCGGTCTACAACCAGGCCTTGAGCGGCTCGACGGTCGCCGAGCACTTCAGCAGCTACGGGACCAATCGACGACCGGTGGCCGACTTCGATACCTCCCCGAGCTCCCCCACGCTCAACACCCCGGTCACCTTCAACGGCGCCGCCGCCAGTGACCCCGACGGTTCGATCGTCAAGTACGAGTGGGACCTCGACGGCAACGGGAGCTTCGAGATCGACAGCGGCTCGGACCCGGTGGTCCAGCACACCTACTCGACGGAGGGCGAGTACAACGTCCGCCTGCGGGTCACCGACAACCTGACCGGGACCGACGTCGTCTCCAAGACGGTCAGCATCGTCGCCAACCAGGCGCCCACGGCGTCCTTCACGGCGTCGCCCACCCCGGCCGTGGTCGGCCAGCCGGAGAACTTCAACGCCGCCGCTTCCTCCGACCCGGACGGGACGATCGCCAAGTACGAGTGGGACCTCGACGGCAACGGGACCTATGAGACCGATTCCGGCACCAACCCGACCACAAGCCACACCTATGCGGCGGCCGGAACCGTGAACGTCGGCCTCAGGGTGACCGACGATGGGGGCAAGACCGCAACCAAGGCCATCACCGTGACCGTCAGCCCCAACGGGGCCAGCGACTACGCCGCCGCCGTGCTCGGCACCCCTGGGGTCTCCGACTACTGGCGGCTGGGCGAGAGCGCCGGGCCGACCTTCGCCGACAGCGTCGGTTCCAGCCCAGCGACCGAGTCCGGCGGGGTCACCTTCGGCGTCCCGGGCGGGGTTCCCGGCGATCCGAACCTCGCTGCCCGGTTCGACGGCAGCGACGATTCGGCCTCAGCGCCAGTCGACCTCTCCGGCACGGACAAG
>JBBRHQ010000003.1:0-27736 GCA_038222365.1 Solirubrobacterales bacterium | reverse complement strand
CCTGATCGCGGCGCTCGCCACCCGGGCGCCTCTCGTCTTCACCCCGCACTACCACGGCCGCACCGACTCCTGGTTCCGCAACGCCCTGCACCGCCCGTACCGGTTGCTCGGCTCGCGAATCCTCAGCCGGGCCGCCAGGGTGATCGCGGTCTCCCCCGCCGAAGCGTTCCTGATCGCCGAACACTTCCCCGCCGCCGCCACAAAAATCGTCACCGTGCCCAACGGCGTCGATGCCGAGCGGCTCTCAGCGGCTACGCCCTTCGGGCAGCAGAGCTCGACCGTGGTGCTCTGCGCCGGGCGCATCGATCGCTACAAGCGGCTGGACCGGACGATCCGCGCCTTTGCGCATCTCGATGCAAGGCATCTCCTGAAGATCACCGGCGAGGGGCCCGCCCGCGGCGATCTCGAAGAGCTCGTCGAAGAGCTCGGCCTCGGCGGGCGGGTCGAGTTCCTCGGATGGGTGGAGGTCGGCGAGCTCGACCGCTGGCTCCGCACTGCAGACGCATACGTGACGATGTCGGAGATCGAGGCGATGGGGCTGACCGCGCTCGAGGCCCTCTGCGCGGGCGCCCGGGTGGTGGCGAGTGACATTCCCGCCCACAGCGGGATGGTGCGATTCGCCGGCGAGCGCATGAAGCTGGTGCCGTCCTCGGCTCCCGCCGAAGAGCTTGCGGCGACGATCCGCGCCGCAACCGAGAGCGATCCCCCCGGGGGTACCATCCCCACCTGGGGGGCCGTCGTCGAATCGACCGTCTCCGTCTATCGCGAGGCCCTCAGCTGACCGCAGAGCCGATGCGCATCCTCCAGGTAACCGATCACTACCCGCCTGATGCAGGCGGACTCGCGAACCACGTCCGGCGGCTCAGCCGTCGCCTGGTCTCTCGCGGCCACCAGGTCCTGGTGGTTGCGGCCGGGGCGGATGACGCCGAGATCGAAGACGAAGGCTTCGCGGCGAGGCGCGTCGCTTCTTCGCTCTCCCGCCTCCCCGGGATCTATGAGAGCGGGTCGCCCCCGTTTCATCCGCCGTGGCCGGACCAAGCCTTTCGCCGCGGCCTCGAAGCCGCGGCGGCGGAGTTCGCGCCCGACGTCATCCATGCCCACGGTTGGTGTGCCTTCTCGGTCGCCGGATCATCCGGCGGATGGGCACGCAGGGCGGTCTGCACGCTGCACGACTACGGGCTCGCCTGTCCGAAGAAGTCCCTGCTGCGCTTCGACGCCGAGTGCGGCCCCGGCCGTGGTCGCGCCTGCCTGCGCTGCGACGATCTCGCCTTGCCGAAGAGAGCCGGCCTTGCCCTGGCCCTGGAGCGCACGGTCCCGTGGCTCGGGCAGAGGATCCGGATGATTCTCGCGGTCTCCGATCACGTTTCCCGGCGGGTCGCAGAGGCGGGCGTCGACCCCGGCTTGCTGCGGGTGATCCCCAACTTCATCGACCTGCCCGGGGATGCGGAAGCCGCTGCGGTGGACGTGCCTGGAGCAGATCCTCCCTCGATCCTCTTCGTCGGCCCGGCCGCCCCCCACAAAGGCCGCCAGGTTCTCTTGGAGGCGTTTCGCAGCCTCCGCGACCGTGAGCTCGACCTGAAGCTGGCCGGCGGCGACGGGGCCCTGGTCGCCCCGTCGGTCAGCGATCTCGGCCAGCGCCGAGAGGCGGAGCTGGCCGGCCTCTACCGCGACGCCCTCTTCCTCGTGGTGCCCTCCGTCTGGCCTGACCCCTGTCCGACCGTTGCCCTGGAGGCGATGGCCTGGGGGCGCCCGGTGATCGCCTCGGCCACCGGCGGCTTGACCGAGATCGTCGAGGACGGAATCACCGGCCTGCTGGTGCCGCCCAGGGACTCCGCCTCCCTGCTCCGGGCGATCACCCTGCTGCTCGACGACCCGGAGCTGCGCGAGCGACTCGGGAGGACGGCTCGCGAGGCGGTCGCGCGTTTCTCCTCGGACGTCGTGCTGCCCGAGCTGGAGGCCGTCTACGCCGAGGCGGGAGAGACGTGACGATGAATCCGGAGGTCCGGGCGCGGGTGATGGACTTCGTCGACGACCTCCGACGCGATCCCTGCTACCGGGACGCGCTCGGGGTGCTGGTCGCCGGCTCCGCAGCCCGCGGGGAGGAGCGGTGGCAGGGGGGCCGACTCGATTCGGACATCGACGTGATGGTCATAGCGCGCTCCTCCACGCTCCGCCTCGATCGCACTCGCGCGGTCGAGCGGGTGATCGCCCGGCACGCCGCCCGGGGCATCGACGGTGGCCGCATTCCGGCGAGCACGCTGCACTACGCGACCCTCACCAACTACGAGGCCCGACGCTCGGGGGTCGTCGTGGACGGCGACCCGGAGGTCGTGGGAAGGATTTCGCTGAGGCGGACGGAGGACATCCCGGTTTGGGAGGGCGTCCGCCTCCTTGCCAACCGCCTCTTCGAGCACCTCAAGCACCGCGCCGGCCTCGCCGACGACGAGTGGGCGGTGCGCAAGAGCTACGAGGCGATCGGAGAGGCACAGCTCGTGCTCGAGGGCCGCTACCGGCCGAGCTTCCGCGAACGCGCCGAGGAGATCCACCGGCGGCCCCTGAACGCACCGGTGCCGCGAGCCAGCGAGCGCTACCTGCAGGCCGAGGACGCCCGGCGCAGCGGCCTGGAGATCCCGGATGCGGAGGCGGGTGTCGCGCTTGCCGATCTCCTGCTCGAGCTCGAGCATGCGATGCGTAGCCACAGTGGCACCCCCGAAGGGCTCGATGGGCAGTTGCGAGGGCTGGCGATGACCGAGCGCCACCCCTCGCACAGGGCCTACTGGGCGCTCGTGGGGCTCGGCGGCGGCAGGGACGGTCTGCACAGCCCGACCCAGGACCCGATCGTCAGACTGTGGCGAGCCGCCGTCGCTGCTCTGCAGGGCGGAGCCTCCTCGGCACGGGCCGCGGAGCTGGTGCGGCTGTGGCTGCGCTGTCCCCAGATACTCCAATCAAGCAGACCAAGATGAAGCTGATCCTCTACTTCGCCGATGGCTTCGCCTGGCAGTACACGGGGCAGCGGGACTTCATGCCCGGCTTCTGGGACCAGCGCCGGCCGTTGCGGACCCTGCTCGGCTACAGCTCAACCGTGATGCCGGCGATCGTCAGCGGTCACCTGCCGCGGGAGACGGGGATCTGGACCGAGTACTTCTTCGATCCTCGCGATCCCTCCGCCCTCCAACGGTTCGCCTCGAGGCCCAGGACCGCGTTGCTGCGCCCGCTGATCGACCTCTGGAGGCTTGTCTGGTTCCGGATCACCCGCAAGCTGGGCTACTCGGCCGAGCACCGATTGCGACTGCCGCTCGAGATCAGCCACCTGTTCTCGCGCCACGCCATCCGCTACGACGAGTTCCCGCCGATCGCCCTGCCGGTCCCCACCCTGGCGGACCTGTTCAGCGAGCGTGGCCTGCGTTATGAGTTCCGCTACATCAAGGGAGGCCTGCGCGAGGAGGAGCTATTGAGCCACGTCAGGGAGCGGATCGACGACGTGGACGTCTTCTTCTTCTACGATCCCGCGCTCGACGGCGGCGGCCACGCCGTCGGCGCCTCGGCCGAGGCGTTGCGCGGTCCGATCGATGAGATCGAGCGCTTTCTAGAGCGGGCGTGGAAGATTGCCGAAGCCCATTCCGGGGAGGCCGAGATGATGCTGTTCTCCGACCACGGAATGACCGACGTCGACGCCACCTTCGACCTCTTCGCCCGCCTCGAGGGCTTTCGGCTTGGCCACGACTACCTGGTCTTCATGGACAGCACCTTCGCCCGCTTCTGGTTTCCGAGCGAGGAGAGGCGGGCGGCGGTGCTCGCGGCCCTCGACGGGGTGCCGGGGCATCTGCTCACCGAGCAGGATCGTCGCCGCTACGGCATCGACTTCGCCGACCCCTCGATCTACGGCGAAGAGGTGCTGGTCGCCGACGAGGGAGTCGTCTTTCACCCCAACTACTTTGTCCCCGGCGTGCTCAAGCAGCGCCGTTACCCGGAGCGGGCGATGCACGGCTACCTGCCCGAGGCGCCGTCCACCGACGGCGTCTTCTTCTACCGAGGCAGCGGGCTCTCCGGGGAGCTTCCGGACCCCTTCCCGGTCACCGACATCTACGGCGCGGTGGCCGAGCTTATCTCCGGGTCCGCTCAGAGCCGCAGATCGACCGAGCGGTAGGGCGCGGTGCTGCCTGGCTTAAACAGCGCTGCCCGCACCAGCCCCGTGCCCGCGGAGACCGGCAGCAGCACCGTCCCCTCCTCGCCGGCGTCCACCCGGATCGCTCCGGAGTAGAGGCGGATCCCGGTGCCGTCGCTGAGCACGTAGCGGAAGCGCGTCGCGCGGTCCTCGTGGCTCGAAACCGAGAGCCGCACCCCGCGTCCGTCGCGGGTCAGGGAGAGAGCGGTGAAATCGGTCGGCAGGGTGTCGACGTTGAGCGCGGCGACCACTGAGGCGATCGCGGCAAGCGCCAGCACCCCGGTGACGATCGCGACCACCGGCGCGAGCGCCGGGCGCTCGGGCAGGAAGAGTGTGGTCTTGCCGTCATCGCGAGCGAAGGCGATGACTCCCGCCACGGTCAGCACCACGGCGAGGCCGACTGCCGCCGCGACCCGTGAGACATGGTTGCTGAGCAGCGCCAGCGTTAGCCCCAGCAGAAGAGCGATCGCAACCGAGAGGGAGACGACCAGCACCGCCCTCAGCCTGCCGTCGATCCGTGATGCCGGCGGCAGGGCCGCGTAGCTGGCCAGCGCCCCGGGAACGATTCCGACCAGAATCAGGCCGGCCACGGCGCGAAGCGGGGTCCAGGGGGCGACGGCGACCAGCGCCGCGGCCACCCAGCCGGTCAACAGCAGGGCCGAGAAGAGCAGCAGATAGCCACGGCCCAGGACTCGCTGCGAGCGTCGCTCCCTGCCGGCTCCGCTGCCCCCGTGGGGGGCGGTTTCCGATGCCTCGTTCACGTGAATATGGACGATGCAATCGTCGCCCAGCCGCCGATTACTGTCGGGAACCCAGCTTGCAAGCCCCCGTGAAGATCCACTACATCGTCGGCTTCCCCCGCAGCGGCAGCACGCTCCTGGATCGCCATATCGCTGCAAACGGCGGACTTCTCTCGGCTGGCGAGGTTCGCCGCGTCTGGGAGCGTGGCCTGCTCGGCGACGAACTCTGCGGCTGCGGTCAGCCCTTCTCCTCCTGCCCCTTTTGGAGCCGGGTCATCGAGGCGGCCTTCGGCGGCCCCGAGGGGGTCGATGCGGCCTCGATGGCCTCCGCGATCAACGCTCTCGACGGCAGGCGGGCCCGCTGGGAGGAGGTCGCGCGCCGCGTCCTCGGGGCCGGCGGCGAGCGGGACCTCGACCGGACGCTCCTGCGGCTCTACAGGGCGATGCTCGAAGTCTCCGGCGCGCCGGCGATCGTCGACTCCTCGAAGGACTCCACCTACGCTCTGCTGCTCTCGACGATCGAGGGGATCGAGGTCGAGATCGTCCATCTGGTCCGCGACAGCCGCGCAGTCGCCTTCTCCTGGCAAAGGCGCCGCCGGCGGCCCGAGGTCGTCGGCCGCGAGGAGTACATGCCTGTGATCCGTCCGGCCGGGGCGGCCGCCGGGTGGAACGCCCGCAACGTCTCGGCCGAGGCGCTGCGCCGCTTCTCGAGTCGCTACGTCCGGCTGCGCTACGAGGACCTCACCGCCGATCCGGACGCGGCACTCTCGGAGGTGCTGGGAGGGCTTCAGGACGGGTTCGTGCAGAACGGATCCGCCAAAGCCCTCGGAGCCCTTCACCACACCGTCTCAGGCAACCCGATGCGGCTGGCCGAAGGACCGCTCGAGGTGAAGCCCGACGTCGAGTGGATGTCGGCGATGAGCGGCCGCGACCGGACCGCGGTCACGGCACTCTCGGTGCCGCTTCTGCTCCGCTACGGCTACCGCCTCTTCCCCGGCCGCACCTCAGTCGCCTCGGTCTGATGGCCCCTGCCGATCCCGGTGGCGCCGGCCACGCCGGTGGCGTCCGCGAGAGGTTGCGGAGGAGACTCGCCGACGTCCGCGGCGCCCTGCCGGTCTCCGCCCTGGCGCGAACCGCCGCGATCGTGCTCGCCGTCCAGGTGGCGACCGGCGTCGCCCGATATCTGGTCCAGATCCTCTTCGCCCGCCGTGGCGGGACGGTGGACTTCGGGATGTACTCCTTCGCCTTCGGCTGGACCCAGCTGCTGGTCGTCCCGGCGACGCTCGGCCTGACCCTCAGCGTGCTGCGCTTCGTCCCCCTGTACATCCACGAGCAGCGCTGGAGCTTGCTGCGCGGCCTGATCCGGCGCAGCAGCGGGGTCACCATGATCAGCGGGATCGTCTTCTCGACCGTGGCGATCGGGATCGTCCTCGCCCTCGGCACCGGCTCCTCGCAGACCTCCCTGATCCTCGGCATGGCCTTGATCGGGCTCGTCGGGCTGGTGACCCTGCTGCGCGAAGCGACCCGAGGCACCCACAGCGTCGTCCTCGCCTACGGTGTCGGCGACCTCCTGCCGATGGTCCTGATCGTGGCGGTCGCGGCCGCTCTCCCGGCAGGCGCGGGGGATCTCTCGGCGGAGCAGATGCTGCTGGCAACCGCGGTGGGATTCCTGCTGGCGCTCGCGGTGCAGCCGCTGGCCCTGCGTCGCGCCGTCCCGCGAGCCTTCGCCCCCGGGGTCCGTTCCTCCTATGAGATGCACGAATGGCTGACCCTATCGGCGCCCCTCTGGCTGGTGACGATGTTCACCCTGCTGATCAACCAGTCCGATCTGCTCGTCCTCGGCATCCTCAAAAGCTCTTCGGACGTCGGTGTCTACTCGGCGGGGAGCAAGACCGCCTTCCTGGTCTCCTTCGTACTGACCGCGGTCAGCGCCGTGCTGGCTCCCGTCTTCGTCCGGCATCACGCGGCGGGCGACATCGCCAGCCTGCGCAATGCAATGCGGTCCGGGACGCGCCTTCTGCTGTGGCCCTCGCTGGCGATCGCGGTCGTGCTGTTCGCCTGGCCGCAGCTCGTCCTGGGAGCCTTCGGCTCGGGCTTCGAGAGCGCCTCGACCGTGGTTCGCATCCTGGTCGTCGGCCAGTTCGTCAACGCGATAACCGGTCCGGCTGGATACTTGCTGCTGCTCACAGGATCCCAGGCGACGGTGGCCAGGGTGTACGGTTTTTCGGCCGTCGTCCAGATCGCTCTGCTGCTGGCTTTGGTCCCCGGTTTCGGGATCGACGGCGCGGCGGTGGTGACGGCGGCGACGATAACGGTGTCCAACTGCCTGCTGTACGTGTTCGCGCGCCAGCGGCTGGAGAGGCAGACGGCAGGGCGAGAACCAACGTGACCGAATTGACGACCCGCATCGATCCGCCGGTGGCGGAGATTCCGTGGACCCTGCAACGGCGAGAGCAGGCCGGCGCCGCTCGGCACTGGAGGCAGTGGTGGCCGGCGGGCCTGCTGCTCTCAGCCTCGATCTTCGGCCTGACCTACCTGAAGGCGTGGTCGAGCGACACCAGCGGCGTCCACGTCCTCTTCTGGCTGGCGTCCGCGGTGATGGTGGTCACAGTGGTCGGGCTGGTGATCGCCGGGCCCACCCGGATCTCCGGCTTCGCCACCTCACTTTCCCTCGGGCTCCTGCTGTTCATACCGAAGCTGTTGCACAGCCCGCTCTTCTTCAACTACTTCGACGAGCTGGCGCACTGGACGACCCTGTCCAAGCTGGACCAAGGGTCCGGGCTGTTCCTCGAGAACCCGATCAACAAGGCGGTCGAGTTCTATCCGGGGCTCGAGTCCGCGGCGGGGGTTCTGGTCTCGGCAACCGGAATGTCGGAGTTCGCGGCCGGCAACATCCTGATCGGCTGCCTCCACGCGCTGCTCGCGGGGGCGCTGTTCCTCTTCTATGAGCGGATAGCGGAATCGCCTCGGGTGGCGCTGCTCTCGGTGATGATCTACGCGGCCAACCCGGCCTTCGTCTTCTTCGATTCCTACTTCGCCTATGAGTCCTTCGCCCTGCCGCTCGCCGCCTCGGCGCTGGCGGCGGCGGTGCTCTCCGAGCGGATGTCGCGGCGGACCGCCTACGGCCTCCTCGGCGTGGCCTTCGCGCTCTGCCTCGTTGTCGTCGTCTCCCACCACGCCACTGCCTGGGTGATCGCCGGCCTCCTTTTGCTGCTCGGGCTCGGAGCCATCTGGGAGCGGGGCTGGGCGTGGAGCTTCTCGAAGCGGATGATCGCGCTGGGCTCGGCGGCGACCCTAGCGGTCGGGGTTTGGCTGGTGTTCGTCGCGCCGTACACCTTCAACTACGTCGCCCCGACCTTCACCGAGTCAGCCGACGCGGTCGGACGCTTCGCCGGCGGAAACACCCAGCACCGCCACCTCTTCTATCGCTCGACCGAGCCGTTCTACGAGAAGTACGGCAGCTACCTGGCGGTGTTCCTGCTGGCCGGTGCCTTCGCCTACGCAGTGCTGGTGCTGATGCGCCGCAAGGCGACCCGGCGTGAGCACCTGACGACTCCGATGACGATCGTCGGGGCGCTCTATTTCCTCTCCCTGCCGATCGCCTTCCTGGTCTCCAACAACGCCGTGACCCGCGTCTGGGAATTCGCCTTCCTCGGTGTGGCGCCGCTGGTGGCGGTGGCCCTGGCCGACCTGCTGGTCAGCCAGCGGCTCCTGGGCAAGGTCTTGGCCGGGGCCGCCGTCTTCGTCATCTTCCTCGGAGGGATCGTCAGCCGCACCAGCCTCCAGCAGGGGCTCCCGGGGACCTATGAGCCCACAGCCGATCCCAGGTCAATGACCGGAGACGTGCTCGCGGCATCGGATTGGCTGCTCGAGAACTACGGACCGGGACATGTGCTGATCGGCGATCGCACCGCCTTCGCGGTGTTCGGCTCCTACGGCCGCCAGCGCGCCCTCTCCGGCCAGAACACCGGAACCCGGCCGTGGCGAGTGTTCTTCCCACGCAGGATCACCAACCCGGTCCAGTTCGAGCTCAACGACCATGACGTCGAGTTTCTGGTCGTCGACCGGCGGATCTCGACCCTGCTGCCGCGCATCGGCTGGTATTACTCCGAGAACGAGCCGGGGGCGGGCGCGCGGCAGCGGCCGCTGCCGCTCCAGCGGCTCGAGAAGTTCGACCACAGCCCCCTGTTCGAGAGGGTCTATGACAACGGCAACATTCGCATCTATCGCTACCTCCCCGCCCGCACGGCCGGGGCTTGATGCGGGACGCTGAGCTCGACTCCGCCGATCCCGGCCCAGCCCGGACTCCCACGGTCGCGGTGGTCGTCTGCGCCTACAGCGATCGGCGCTGGGAGCTGCTCTGCGAAGGTTTGCGGGCGGTCCTCGCCCAGACCACCACTCCGCAACGGGTGATCCTCGTCGTCGACCACAACGGTGGGTTGCTGGAGCGGGCGCGACGGCAGTTCGGCGAGCGCGTCGCGGTCATCCCCAACGCCTCGCGCCAGGGCCTGTCGGGGGCGCGCAACACCGGGATCGGCGAGGCGAGCGAGGAGATCGTCGCCTTCCTCGACGACGACGCCGTGCCGGAGCCGGAATGGCTTGCGGCGCTTGTCTCGGCCTACGATGAGGGCGTGCTGGGGGTGGGCGGGCCGATCGAGCCCGACTGGGCGACCGCCCGACCGCGCTGGTTCCCGCCCGAGTTCGACTGGGTCGTCGGCTGCACCTATGCGGGGATGCCGACATCGCAGGGAGCCATTCGCAACCTGATCGGTGCCGCCATGTCGCTTCGCCGCGAGGTCTTCGACCGGGTCGGCGGGTTTCGGGACGAGCTCGGCCGGGTCGGGTCGCTTCCCTTCGGGTGCGAGGAGACGGAGCTCTGCATCCGCGCATCGCAGGCGATCGGGGGCGGGGCCTTCCTCTATCAGCCAACCGCGCGGGTCCGCCACTGGGTCGGCCCGGAGCGAACCCGATTCGCCTACTTCCGCCGTCAGTGCTTCAACGAAGGCCGGGGGAAGGCGCTGATGTCGGAGCTCGTCGGCAGCCGCGAGGGCCTCTCAGCAGAGCGCAGCCAAGCGCTCCGCGTTCTCCCCGCCGCAGTGATCGCAGGACTGAGGGCGAGCGTGCGGGAGCGGGATGCGGCTGGGCTGCTGCGGGCCGCCGCGATCGTCGCCGGCCTGCTCAGCGCCGGCGCCGGATACGCTGCGACGCTGCTTCGACGGAGGTCCTGACCCAAAGCCCGCGAAAGCGGGCGGAGCGGTGGCATCAGCGGGCGGATGGAGCGCCGGGCTCAAGGATCGCGGGCGGGCGGCCGACCCAAGAACTGTCCGCATGCACGTCCGCCGCCCCAGAAGCCTCATCCATCTGACCTGGCTGCTCTGCCTGCTGGGCACCGCTGTGCTCGCAATCTCGCTTCCTTCGGCCCGCGGGCAGGGAGCCGGGCACGGTCTGCGCGCCTCCCTCGTCGCCCGCTCCGCGAAGCCGATGCCGGTCGGGATCACCGCCCGCCTCGCCGGACGCAGCGACGACGATCTCGCCAAGGTCGTTTCGCGGCTGCGCTCGGCGGGCATCAGCTACGTCAAGGAGGACGTCTCCTGGCGGACGCTCGAGCCGAGTCGGGGCGTCTATGACTGGAGCAGCATGGACCGCTGGGTGGCGGCGGCCACCAGGGGCGGGCTCCGGATCATCGTCCTGCCCTGCGACGCGCCCCGCTGGGCCACATCGGCGTGGAACGTCGCACCGGTAATGGGAAGCGGCCGACTCGCCTCATTCTCGGCATTCGTCCGCAAGCTGGTCGAGCGATACGGCACCGGCGGAGGCTTCTGGAGTGAGAACCCCGAACTGGCGTCCCGGCCAATCCGCTACTACGACATCTGGAACGAGCCCTACGTGCCCAGGTTCTGGGGAGGGAATTTCCCGAATCCCGGCGGTTACGCGCGGATGTTCAAGGCAGTGGTGCAGGCGGCGCGGCCGGCAGATCCCCGGGCGCGCTTTCTCGCCCAGGCCGATACGCGCGTTCTGGCCACAGGCTTTCCGTGGAAGCCGTTCCTGGGACCGATGCTCCGGGCCGTCCCCGACCTCGGCTCCTACGCCTATGCGGTCAGCGTCCACCCGTATCAGGGAGACGGCGCATCGCCGCGGGAGTGCTCGCGGCCCAGGCCTTCGCGCGGAGTGCGCAGGGACTGGAGGGCCACCGTCATCGACTTCTGCCGGATCGCCGACATCCGCCGTCTGCTCGATGCCAGCGGCGCGCGCCGGGTGCGGATCTGGATCGGCGAGGTCGGCTGGTCGAGCGCACCCCGATCGCGCAACAGCGTCAGCGAGACGACCAAGGCCCGGTACGTGCGGCAGGTCTTCGACCTGTTGCGGACCAGATACCGGGGTCTGGTAGCGGGTCTGGGTTGGTATGAGTACCAGAGCTCTCGGGATCGCCCTTCCGATCAGGAGGACTACTACGGCCTGGTCGGACCCAGCGAGAGGCCGACGCCCGCGTGGCGGGCCTTCGCAAGGGAGGCGCAGCAGGGTCTTTGGACGATCCCGCGCAGGGTTCGCAACCGGCATCCCTGAGGCTGAGCCAAACCGCTCCCGCCGTCCCCATCAGGACGAGCGCGACGAGATAAGTCCAATAGGGAATCCGGACGCCCGAAGTGCTGAGCGGCCAGAACAGCGCCACTCCGCTCGCCGTTGCCAGGTCGCGAAGCAGATGGGCGCAGACCCCGAGCGCCGCCCCGAGCGCGACCGCGCGGAACCGGCGTCTCGCGGCCAGCGCAGCCGCCGACAGCGCCAGCGGGGTGATCAGGCTATGCGTGTAGGGGCGGGGCGCGCCCGCGGTCAGGCCGTCCCATCCCAGGTATTGGGGGATGTGGTCGACGTCGATCGCGACGCTCGCAACCAGCGCCGCAAGTACGAAGGAGACGGCCGGTGGCGCCGGGAGGACGACGAGCAACAGCAGGACCACGAGGATCCCCGTCGCCAGGTGGGCGGGCTCGTCGAGAAACCCGATCTCCGCGGTCGAGCGTGAGCCGGCGTTGGCGATCGCATCCAGACAGAGGATCAGGGCGACCAGCACGAGCGGCCAGAGGGCGCCGAACCTGAAGCGATCCGTTGCGCGGCTCATCCGCAAACCCTAGTCAGAGTCACAGAACGGTCCCTACCCGATGCCTGATGCCCGGCGCTACCCCCTCAGCGCCCGCAGCGCATTGAGGATCACGGCGACGTCGATTCCCTCTTGAAGCAGGGCACCCGCAACCGGAGGGATGTGGCCGAAGGCAGCGAAGCCCATCGCCGCGAAGCTCAACCCGAGCCCGGCCAGGACGCTCTGGCGGGCGATTGCCAGCGAGCGGCGACCGATCGCGATGCCGTCAGCGACCCTGCCCACCCGGTCCACGGCGATCACTGCGTCGGCGGTCTCCGAAGAAACCGTCGCTCCGACGCCGCCCATGGCGATCCCGATGTCCGCGACCGCGAGCGCCGGCGCGTCGTTGATGCCGTCGCCGACCATCACCACAGCCCCGGCGTGGGGAGCGCTGCGAGCCTCTCGGACGACGTCGATCTTCTCCTCCGGCGAGCACTCGGCGTAGACCCGGTCGACCCCGACCGAGCGGCCGACGGCCTCGCCGACCGCGGCCTGGTCTCCGGTGAGGAGGGCGATGTGCTCGACGCCCGCGCTGCGCAACGCAGCAGTCAGCTCGCCGGCGTCCTCGCGCAGGCGGTCCCCCATCAGGACGACGCCGCCCAGGGCCCCGTCGACTCCGATCATCACCCGAGCCCATCCGGGTTCCAGCCAGTCGCCGGTCAGGTCGCCGACGCCGTCCAGACCCGAGTAGCCTCGGCGACGCAGCCAATCGCCGCTCCCGACAGCCACCCGGTGCCCGTCAACCCGTCCCTCTATCCCCTGTCCCGGGTCCTCGACCACATTTTCGGGAAAGACCAGCTCGATCTCGCGTGCCTCGGCGCCATGGACGAGCGCCTCGCCGAGGACGTGGGCCGAGAGCTGATCGACCGAGGCACCCAGCCTCAACAGAACCTCCGGGGCCAGATCTCCGGCGCTTCGCACCTCCTCGATCTCCGGGCGGCCACGGGTTAGGGTCCCGGTCTTGTCGAAGAGGACCGTTCGTGCCCTGCCCAATCCCTCGATCGTCGCCCCTCCCTTGGCGATCACCCCCACCCTGGCGGCCCGTGACACGCCTGAGATCAGCGCCACCGGCGCCGCCAGGATCAGCGGACAGGGTGTCGCCACCACCAGCACCGACAGTGCCCGCACGGGGTCGCCGCTGAGCGCCCAGGCGGCCCCGGCGACGAGCAGGGTGACCGGGAGGAGGACGGCGGCGTAGCGATCGGCCATGCGGACGAAGGGGGCGCGCTGATGCTCTGCCTCGCGCACGAGGCGGACGATGCCGGCGTAGGCGCTCTCCGATGCGGTGCGGGTGGCACGCAGGTCGAAGGCCTCACCGGCGTTCAGCGTGCCGCTCGAGACCGCGGTGCCGCGCGGGCGGGTCACGGGCAGCGCCTCCCCGGTCAGGGTCGACTCGTCCACCACCGCGGCCTCACTCTGGACCGCGCCATCGACGGGCAGGACCTCCCCGGCCCGCACCAGGACCCGGTCGCCGACCCCCACTTCCTCGACCGCGACCTCCTCGATCTTGCCCTCGCGGCGGCGATGAGCAACCCGCGGCGCCCGCTGGAGCAGGGCGGTGAGCTCGCGACGGGCTCGCTGGGAGGCCGCTGCCTCGAGCGCGTTTCCGCCGCTCAGCATCAGGGCGACGACCGCACCCGCCAGGTACTCGCCGAGCACCAGCGCCCCGGCCATCGCGACCAGCGCAATCGCGTCCACCCCGACGTCCCCGTCCGCGAGGCTGTGAGCCACGGACCAGCTCAGCGGGACCAGGGCCAGGGCAGTGGCCGCCGCCCAAACGAGGTCCCCCGCCCCGCCGGAGCCGAGCAGGCGGAGGAGCCCGCCGAGGAGGAGGGCGATGAGGATCAGACCGACCAGAAACCTCGGCTCGGCGATTACCCCGATTCGCGGGCGGTCGGCCCGGCTGGACGATCTCGACCCGGACACGGTCCAGGGATGATGCCCGACCCCCAAGCGCGCCGCAATGCGATCACGCGGGGGGGTGGGCGGGCTCGTCGATCACCGCCCCGCGGCGGCACGTGAGTTACCGAGCCGAGCTAGCCGGGCGCCGGCCTGACGGTCACATTCTGCGTGGCCGCGTTGCCGCCCGTCGTAAAGGGCCATGCGGTCGGGTTCGCCAGTGTCCTGCCGCCGGGATCCTTGGCGCCGGCGGCGATCGTCGCGGTGTACCGGGTACCGGGCGCGAGCGGGCTGGCGGGTGTGAAGATCAGCAAGTTCCCCCACCAGGCGATGCTGCCGCTGACCGGGGCGCCGTCGCTTGAACGCACCAGCGAGAAGGCGGCCTCGGCCGAGGGCTTATCCATCGGCTTGTTGAAGGCGACCAGCGCCACCGAGCCGCCGCTTACTCCGGTGGACCCGGAGGAGGGATAGACGAGGTCGACGATCGGGCGCTCGGTGGTGGTAAAGCGCCAAGTCTTGGTTGTCGGGATCGCGTGCCCGGCAGGGTCGGTGGCGGCGCCCGTCACGCTCGCCGTGTACTGGGCTCCGCCCGCCAGGTCGGTGTTCGGCTTGAAGATCAGGGCGTTGCCGTACCAGCCGAAGCTGCCCGGAACCGCGGCTCCGTCGCTTGAGCGCTTCAGCGAGAAGGCCGACTGCGCTGCCGCCTTGTCCATGGCGGTGTCGAATACGACAACCACCAGGCCGTTGGGTAGGACCTCGGTGGCGGAATCCGCCGGCACCACCGCCGTGATCACCGGCTGGGTCGCGGTGGTGAACTGCCAGCTCTTGGGGGCGGACAAGGAGGTCCCGATGTAGTCTTTCGCCGCGGTGGAGACCGTGGCGGTGTAGGAAGCGTTCGAGGCCAGCGGCGAGCTGGGAACGAAGATCAACGCGTTTCCGTACCAGCCGAAGGTGCCGCTGATTGCGGCGCCGCCGCTCGAGCGCTTCAGCGAGAAAGCAGCCTCGGCGCTCGGCTTGTCCATCTTCCGGTCGAAGAACGCCACCACCGGGGCATTGCGCTGGACCCCGGTGCCGTTCTCGAGGGGGCTGACTGCGAACACCGAGGGGGGGGCTCGGCCGTAGGTGGCCGTGTAGGTGGCAGCACCGGCGGGCGCGACAATGTCGTGCGCTGAGGCTCCGCCATCGGACCAGGAGGCGAACTGGTAGGGCTCCGAGCCCAGACTCTGGGAGGCGGGCGCGGTAATCGAGTTCGCTGATCCAACGATCACCGTGCGTGTGAACGGCGTTTGTTGCTGGCTCGAGCCTACCGCCAGCTGCAGGCCCGACGGGTTGGATTCGAAATTGAGGTCCACCGTTCGCGGCTCAAGGGATACCGTCCTGCTGTCGGTGGCCCCCGACGAGTCTGTGACCGTGAGAGTCAGCTCAAGGTGAGATGGGTACTCATGATCGGGAGCAACGAACGAACCCGATTCGACGCCGCTCCAACTCTGCAGAGGGTGGGTGTGGCAGGTCGTGAGCGTGGTGCAGTGACGGATTACCAACGACCACGACAGGTCCGCGGCGGGCAGCGTCCCCTCGTCATCATCAGCGCCTTCACCACTGAAGCTGATCGAGTCGCCCACCTTCCAGGTGAGAGTGGAAGAAGGCTGATCAATGATCGCCTCGGGTGAGCGGTTCCCGGGGTAGATCCTCAGCGAGTCTGTATCGGAAGCCCCATGGGAATCGATCACACGCAGCCCCACGGTCACCGGTCCAGCGGTGCTGTAGGTGTGAGCGGGCTTGGCGGCTGTGGAGTCGTCGTAGGCGCCGTCGCCATTGAGATCCCATGCGTAGGCGAGCGTGTCCCCTGGATCCGGGTCCGAGGAGGCAGTGGCGTCAAAGCTGACGTTGAGCGGCAATGCGCCCGACGTCGGGCCGCCCTGTGCGACCGCGGTGGGGGGGTTGTTGGTGGCGGAGTAGCTGTAGCGCCGGATCGTGCCCGTGAAGTCGACGAGGAAGAGGTCCCCTCCGGGACCGGTCTCGAGGTCGACAGGGTCGACGTCGCGAGCGAACAGCTGGCGAGTCGAGGGATCCGGTGTCCCGTTGCTGGGGAACATCACCCACACGCACCGCCGGGAGTAGTCGGCGAAGAAGAGCGCCCCCTGATAGACGGCCGGGTAGTCGCCACTCTCGTAAAAGGCCAGACCTGAGACGGAGGACCCGCCAGTCCCGCAATTGTCGCCGGACTGAACGGGGTCGGCGTGGTTGTACGTGAAGAAGGGAGCGGTGCTCGCCGAGGGCGATGCGTAGAGCCCCTTGCAGATCGTCAGTCCTAGACCCTGATAGGCACCCTGCTTCCCGTTTCCCTCGTAGCAGGGCCAGCCGAAGTCCTCCACGAGCCCGTCGGTCGGATCGTTGATCCGGTTGATCTCCTCCCAGTCCCCCCACCCGACCTCCCCGGCCCAGATCTCCGAGGTCCCTGGGCGCGGAGCGATCCGGAACGGGTTTCTCAATCCGGTGGCGATGATCCGGCGCGCGTTCGGGTCGGAACTTGAGGCCAGGGGGTTGTCGGGGAGACCGGCGCCGGTGTTGGGATCGACGCGCAGCACGCTACCGTCGAGCGAGGTGGGGTCAGCCGTGGTGCGGATGTCCTGGCTGCGCAGCGCCCCTCCCTCGGCGCTGGGGGGGGTCTGGTCCCCGCCGAGGCCCGCCGGAGGATCGCCGCAGGGGTTCTTGGTCGGGCTCCCGTACTGCCCGTAGTCGGTGATCGTGAAGCTCGCCCCGTCGCCCCCGCTCACGTACAGAGCGCCGTCTGGGCCGAAGGTGACGGTGCCGATCGAGTGGCTGGGGAACTGCTGGCACCAATCCTCTATCAGCACCTTTTCGTTGCCCACGGCGACGTTGCCGGAGATCTGCAGCCGGGAGACCCGCCCGCTGACCACGCAGCCATCTGCATTTGCCCCCGGCGGACTCGGGCAGCCGTCGCTCGTCGCGCCCGGTGCGCCCCAGCGAGGAGCCGTTCCACCGATCGCCGCGTCATAGGTGTAGAGAACGTACAGATATGGTCGTTCCGGAAATTGGGGATCGAGGGTCAGAGAGAGCAGGCCGCGATCCCAGAAGTTGTGGACCTCGGTGCGTAGATCGGCCACCACTGTGGGCGTCGGGTCCGAGAGACTGTCGTATTCCTTGATCAGGCCGCTCTTCTCGGAGATGAACACCCGCCCGTCGGGCGCAAAGGCGATGTCGGTTGGCGCCAACAGGCCGCTGATCGGAACGCTTTCCGAGAAGTTCGGTCGCGTCTGGGTTGCGAGGGCCGATGACACCGAGATGAGGGTCAGGGTCGCCGCCAGCCCAAGCGCGAGGAGGATGAAACGAGCCCGCCGGCGCACGCTCATCTGGGCACTGAAGCGCGATGTCCCGCCCGTTTCCTCCACGTGCCCAATACCTTCCGTCAGCCGATCGCCACAGCAAATAGTAACCCGCGGCAACGTACGCGTTGTGGCGCCCTCGGAGCTCAGCAGCGCCGGCGCACGAACAGCCGCGGGTTCCGCCCGGCAATCCGGACCGAGAGCATTTCCGTGGGTCTGCTGTAGGACCAGGCCGCGTCGCGCAAACGCCGACCATTCACACGCACCGTGCATGGTTCAAATGGCTCCTTCAGCGTCACCATCGATGCACGCAGATCGTAGGCTCGCCGAGCCTTGCCCTTGATCCGTAAAGTCCAGCCGCGGCTGCTCTCGCGCGACTGCAGCCGCTCGTTTTCGAAGAATCCCGCCGAGCTCCTGCCGCGAGGGAAAGCGAGCAGGGTCAGCTGCCAGCGCCGATCCGAGAGGGCCGTTGTCGAGTCGTCCGGGTACCGGCTGAGGGTGTCGACGCCGGCTGGAAGCAGCGGCAGGATGGTCCCGGCCCGGGCCAGAAGCGGCAGCTGCTCGAGCGGCGCCGGGAGTGTGAGGGCTCGCCCTCCGCGTACCAACTTCGCGCGGCCCATCTGCAACGAGGCGTCACCCTCGCGGTAGGCGACTGAACGCCAGAGGTCGACCCAGCGCCCGCGCGGCAGATAGAGCCTCCGGGTCCTCGCACCGGGCTCGAGCACCGGCGCGGCCAGCAGGTCGGGCCCGAAGAGGAACTCGTCCTCGCGCCCGGCGGCGGTGGGGTCGCCGGGGTAGGCGAGCGAGAGCTGGCGCATCAGCGGCATGCCGCTGGATCGGTAGCTCGCCTCGGCGGCGACGAGGTAGGGGTAGAGGCGGGTGTGGAGATTCGCGTAGCGGCGCCAGTTGGCGATCTGGTCGGGGTCCCAAATCTGCGGGCGCTGCTTCGCGGGGATGTCGATCCCGTCGGCCTCGGTGCGCATCACGCCCGAGACGGCGCCGAACTGGACCCAACGCTTCAACAGATCAGGGGTGAGCTGGTTGTCGAAAAGTGCGAAGAAGCCGCCGATGTCCGACCCCCAGAGGCCGATGCCGGAGAGCCCCATGCTCAGCGCCTGGCGCAGGGAGGAGCGCAATCCGTCGAATCCCCATGCGGTGGTCGGGTCGCCTCCCCAGACAGCCTGCGAGCAGGGTGCGGCACCGGTCCAGCCGGAGCGCTGGAAGCGGATGATCGGCCGCCCGGCGCGGGCGGCGAGGTCGCTCGCGGCGCAGTGGTATCGCCGCGGATAGGGATTGTGCAGGGCGGTGCCCGGCTCCCCGGAGGAGCTGACCGAGTCCAGCGGCGTGTACTCGCCGAAGTCCTCCATCCAGCCGTCGTAGCCGTCCTCGACCGCCTCGCCGGCGACCGAGTCGAAGGCGTCGCGTCCCGCCCGGCTGCCGAAGTCGAGCTCGGCGACATCGAAGGACGTCGTGGTCGAGTATCGGAACAGGTAGGGCTGGCCGGCGCCATTCTCGATCAACCCGCCGTTGGCCGCCGCCGTCTCGAAGACGGGGTCATAGCCGGTGCAGACCATCGGGTTGAGATAGGTGGTGACCGCCAGGCCCCGCCGGTGCATTGCCCGCGTCCGCCCGCGCTCGGCCTCGCGCCGCCCGACCTGGGAGCCGCAGGGCAGGTAATGGGTGTAGGTCTGGGCCGCGGAGAGCGGGGCGTCCGCCGCCTGGAGCCGGTCGATCAGCTCGGCCTGCTGCTCGGCTGATCCGGTCGGCTGAACCCAGGGGCCGAGCAGCCAGGGCGCCGCCGGCGCGGGCTGGCGCCCGGTGTCGCGCGTGAAGCGCCGCAGAGCGTCGGCGGGGGTCGGGCCGGCGAAGAAACGAAGGCGAAGAACGTGGGGCGGCTGAGCCGCGGCGGGCGGAGATTCCTCAGGCGGGGCGTTGAGCAGCTCAACGCTCCACGACCCGCCCCGGCCCAGACGGAAGTAGCTCGTCTCGGGGTTCTCGACCAGGACGCCGTAGCCGGCCGTCGAGAGCAGCCACGGGACCGGGTAGTAGGTCGCGTCCTCGCGGGGGCGGAAACCCCACTTGGGAACGATCGCCTCCATCAGCGAGTACTCCTCAGGCTGGTAGGGGCCATCGGCGACGTAGCTCTCCACCTCCCCTCCCCGCTGATCGACCGCGTCGGAGCGCTCGCCGAAGCCGAGGTAGCGCTCACCCCGCCGCGACTTGAACCCGATCCCCAGCGCCTCGATCGCCGGCCCGGCGCCCCGGACCTCCTCCGCCATTGAGATCGTCCCCTCCCTGCCGGCCCGGATGCGAACCTCGAGCTTCCGCCCGGAGGGGTCGGTGGTCTTCAGCTCGGCGACGTAGGTGCGGCCCTCGCGGTGGGAGTCGATCACCCGAGTGGCACGACGCCAGGCTCCGCCGCTGCGAAAGCCGAGCGTTCCCGAGGGGCCTGCCGCGGTGGAGGGATCCTCCGCGAGGACCGGCCTCCCCCGGCCGTCGGTCAGGTTCAGCCCCCAGGGGGCGCTCTTCACCCTGGCGCGTAGGGATCCGGCGTCGGCGACGGTCGCGGCCCGGGCCGTCCCGGTCCGTGCGGCGGGCAGGAGCACCAGGGCCGCGACGCCGACCAGAACGACTCCGATGCCCTTTCCGAACCCCCTCAGAGTGACGCCACTCTAGTCTGAGTGGCCGCGGCTTGACCTCGAGCTCGCAGGACACCGGTTCGACTCGCTCACGGAGCTCGAGCGGACGCCGCCCGCTCGCCTCAGAATGCCCCTCCTCCCGGTCTGAGAAACCGGATCGGCGCTCTGCTGATCGCAACCCGGACCTGAACGTCGAACAGTCGCTCGTCGCCGAGCACCGAGAAGGCGAGTGGCGGGTGGTCATCTACCAAAACACCCCGGCGCAGCTTCACGGCAGGCCGGAACTCGCCGAGAGCCTCACCGCCGAGCTGCGGGAGGAGCTTCAGGCACAGGGTCGCGGGGCTGGAGCGGAGCCTCGCCGGGCAGGCGCTAGCGGCGAACTCGCAGGTAGCGGACGCCGACAAGCTTCCCCTTCACGAACCAGGTCACCTTGTGGCTGCCGGTGATGGTGCTGGTGATCCGGTTCATGTGGAGCGTGCCGGCCGGTGCGGGTTGGTGGTTCGCACAGAGTCGTTGCCCGGTTGGGAAGCGAACGCAGATCTTGTAGTGGACGTCCGCGGAGTTGCTGCGAAAAAAGGCAGCCTTCTTGGCACCCCTCGCGCAGCTGTGCGCGGGCTTTGCGCTGGCGCCCACGCCGCAGGCGACGTAGAAGTTGTAGGGCTTTGGGGCGCGCGCCGGAGCCGCAGCCGCCCCAACAGCGAGCGAGGCCAGCAACCCGATCAGGATCGCGGACCAGACCCAACGGCGTTTCGCCTTCATGCTTCCCCTCACCTTGCCTCCGGCGCGGATTCTAGCGGAGCAGGCGTCTCGCCCAAAGCATGGCGACGGAGAGAGCGAGCGACTAGCTCCCGAGAAACGCCAGCACCGCGACGACGCGGCGATGGTCCTCGGCGGCCGGCGGCAGATCGAGCTTGGCGAAGATGCCCGTCACGTGCTTCTCCACGGCGCGCTCGGAGATCACCAGCGCCTCGGCGATCGCCCCGTTGCTCCTCCCCTCCGCCATCAGCCCAAGCACCTCGCGCTCGCGCGGCGTCAGCTCCGCCAGCGGGTCCTCGGTCCGGCGGCGCCCGAGCATCTGAGAGACCACCTCGGTCGAGCGCGGAGCCGCCTTCGCCCACTCGCCGGACCGCATCGGCGAAACGCGCCCCATCCGAAACACGGTCCCTTGAGCAGGTAGCCGACGCCGGAGGCCAATCCCGCGGGCCGAGACATGGGCGAGTTCCTCTCCTCGCACGCCGGGCACGCCCTGCTGGGAGGAGCGTGGGGCTGGTTCGCGATCATCGCCGCGCTGGTCGTCTTCAATACGGTGCTCGGCGAGGAGCTGCTGTTCCGCGGGTACCTGCTCCCCCGGATGGCGGCGCCTTCGGCCGCCGCGACTGGGTCGCGAACGGCGTCCTCTTCGCCGTCTATCACCTGCACATGCCGTGGGTGATCTAGGCGGCGGCGGGCGCCGCGCCCTGGCGGATCAGGGCCTCCCCCGTCTCGGCGATCGTGTCCTCGATTGAGCGGGGTTCCCAGCCGAGGGTGTTCCTCGCCTTCTCAGAGGAGAGCTCGGTTCGCTTCCCGAGCCCCCCGACGACGGAGCGAATCGCGGGGTCGAACAGCGCCATGCCCCGCACCAGCAGGTCCGGGATCGTCCGCGTGGGCACCTTCGAGGCAGCCTCTCCGAGACGATCGCGAAGGACCTCGCCGATCTCGGACATCCAGAGGAACTTGGTCGCCGCGATGAAGCGCTCGCCCCCGGCCTCGGGCGCCTTCATCGCCTTGATCTCGAGATCGGCGACGTCTCGGACATCGACCAGGCTGAAGCCCAACCGCGGCATCCCCGGCATTCCCCCCAACAGCCGTTGGACCGCCTGCAGGGAGTAGGAGAGGTCATCGTTCAGCGTCGGCCCGATGATCGCGCCGGGGTTGACGACCGAGAGGCGGTTTTCCTCGCCCCGCTCGCGCACCAGGTCCCAGGCCGCCTGCTCGGCGATCGTCTTCGAACGGACGTAGGGCGTCAGTCCCGGGGCATCGGGGTCGGTCCAGTCCGCCTCGTCCAGCGCCCTTGATGGCGCTTCGTCGCTGAGCCTGATCGCAGCCACCGAGGAGGTCACCACCACCCGCTGCACACCCGCGTCGAGGCCGGCGCGCAATACGCGGAGGGTTCCCTCGCGCGCCGGCACGATCAACTCGTCCGGGTCCTTCGGCTGCTTGGGAGGAAACGGGGAGGCGACATGCAGGACGTACTCACAGCCTCCGACCGCCTCGGCCCAGCCCTGGTCGCTGGTCAGGTCCGCGGCGAGCACCGTCAGCCGCTCCCCCGGGTCGACCTCGGAGCTGACGGTGCCTCGCACCTGGGGCTCCCGGGAGAGGCTGCGGACCGTGGTCCTGACGCGGTGGCCGCGGCGCAGCAGCTCGATCACGCACCAGCTGCCGAGGAAGCCGGAGCCACCGGTGACCAGAACCGTCGAACCGCGATCATCATCCATCTTCAGCTCCACCCTAACCGGCGCGGAGCAATGCAACCATGGCGGGAACGCAAACTTCCCTGGCAGCCGATGCCGACACACGAACTCCGCTACGTCAACCCCCGTAAGCCTCGCAGCGTTCTCTACCGCGCCTACGCCCGGCTAGCCGGGACCCGGGCGATGGGGTGGCTATCGAAGCGTGTCGCCTGGAAGCTCGACCCGGCTCTGTTGCGGCTCAGCAGAGGCCGGCTGGGGATGGGCCTGCTGCTCCCGACCGCGCTGCTGGAGACGCGAGGCGCGCGCACCGGACGGGCGAGGTGCAATGCGGTGATCTACTTCCACGACGGCGAGCGGGTGACGATCATCGCCTCGAAGCTCGGATTCCCCCAGCACCCCGCCTGGTTCCACAATCTCCGCGCCCATCCCGATGTGAGGCTCGGCGAGCGCCCGTATCGGGCGGAGGTGATCAACGACGAGTCAGAGCGATCGCGGCTCTGGCGGCTGGGCGATCGCGTCTTCCCACCGTATGCCGCGTACCGGCAGCGCGCCGCTCGAGCCGGCCGCACGATTCCGATCGTCCAGCTAATTCCCCGCTAGGAGCTGGTGGCCACCTTCTGCCTGATCCACGGCGCCTGGCACGACGGGTCCTGCTGGAATCCGCTGGTGCAGTGTTTGCGGGAGCGTGGTCACGACGCGGTGGCGCCCGATCTTCCGCTGGGGGATCCCGACGCGGGGTTCGAGGAGCGCGCCCGGCCGGCGCTTCGGACCCTCGTCGACGCCGGCGATCCGGTGGTCGTCGTCGGCCACTCGCAGGGATCCGCCTACGCGCCGCTGGTCGCGGTGAAACGGCCGGGCTCGCTGCTCGTCCACCTCTGCCCGAGGCTGGGTCCCTTCGAGCCACCGCCTGGCGCGCCGCAGAGGCTTCGAGAGGGTTTCCCTTTCCCTGCCGAGCGGCCCGACGGCACCAGCGCTTGGGAGATCGACGCTGCCGTCGACGCGATGTATCCGCGACTGCCGCCCGAGGTCGCCCTCGCGCTGGGGCGGCGCCTGCGTCCGATGGCGATCCCGCCCGGGGAATACCCACTCTCCGAGCATCCCGACCTGCCGACCGTGCTCCTCTATGCCGCCGACGACGAGCTCTTCGAGCCGGAATGGGAGCGTTTCATGGCCCGCGAGCTGCTGGGCATCGAGCCGATTGAGATCCCCGGCGGTCACTTCCCGATGGTCGAAGACCCCAGCGGCCTCAGCGACCTACTCGATCGCTTCGCTGGAGAGCACGCGGCGCGGGCGGAATAGGCTCACAGGCGTGTTCACGACCGGAGTCGCCCTGGTCGCCCTTGCGGTCGGCCTCTCCTGGCCGGCGCTTGACAGGGCCGATCCTCCGGCTCCGCTCCAGCAGCGCCGGCTCTCGAGTCAAGGGCGCGAACGACCCCGGATCCATCGCAGGAAGATTCCCTTTGGAGCAAAGCGGAAGAGGCAGATGGCCCGCTACGCCGAGCGCCACTACGGGCTCAACACCTACCGCCTCACCCATCCCCGGGTGATCGTCGAACACCTCAGCGTCACCCCCGACATCGCCTCGCTCTACAACACCTTCGCTCCCGACATCCGCGACCCCGAGCTCCACGAGTACCCGAATGTCTGCGCACATTTCGGGGTCGGGCACGGCGGCGGGATCTTCCAGTTCGTCTCGCTGAGGATCATGTGCAGGCACACGGTCGGGCTCAACTGGACGGCACTGGGAATCGAGAACGTCGGCTACTCCGACCGCCAGATCCTCGGCAACCACCGCCAGCTGCGCGCCTCGCTGAAGCTGACCGCCTGGCTGCGCTGCCGCTTCCAGATCAAGATCAAGGACGTGATCGGGCACCACGAGAGCCTCCGTTCGCCCTATCACCGCGAGCGGGTTCGCAGCCTCAAGCACCAGACGCACCGCGACTGGAATCACCACGACATGCACATCTACCGTCGCAAGCTGCGCCGGTACCGCTGTTGAGCGCCGACGTGCTTGAGCCGGGAGGGGCGGGCGGTCCCTACAGTCCCGCGGCTTCGGCGAGCAGGTCGGCCTGCTCCGGGTCCGCCGAGCAGGGGAAAAGGATCAGCTCGCCACAGCCGGCATCCTCGAAGGCGGAGAGATATCCCCTTGCCGTTTCGGCGTTGGTGGCGGCGGAGCCGGCGATCATCTGAGCGGTCTCCTCGCCGAGGAATGCGTAGTAGTCGTTGAGATAGGAGTTGGCGTTCTCCTCGCCATCGCTGCCGAGTGAGTAGTAGGCGAGGCCGGCCAGCTGGGGCTCGCCGTCGCGCCCCGCGTCGGACCAGGCCTCCTTGACGGCGGCGACCATCTCCGCGTAATGATCGGGTGGCGCGCCGCCGGCGATCCAGCCCTCGCCGTATTTCGCGGCGCGCCGGAACGAGGCCTCGACGTGCCCGCCGATCAGGATCCTCGGCGCGCCGGCGACCCGCGGTCCGATCTGCTCGTTCTCGAAGGCGCCGGTAAGGTAGCCGAGCATCTCCTCCATCTTCGACCCGGTGTCCTCGTACTCGACCCCGGAGGCCTCAAAGTCATCGCCACGAGCGCCGACGCCGATGCCGAGGGTCAGCCGGCCTCCGGAGAGCGCGTTGATGCTGAGCGCCTGCTTCGCGGTCTGTACGGCATTGAGGCGCAGGGGTCCAAGCATGACCGAGGTCAGCAGCCCGATTCGCTCGGTGACGACCGCGGCGGCCGCCAGCGCCGCGAGCGGCTCGTAGTTGCCGTAGACGACCCGATCGATCGTCCCGAGGCTGGAGAAGCCGCGCTGATCGGCCCGCCTGGCGAACTCCACCAGCTGCTCACCGCTCGTCCCGGGCACCGCGTTCGGCAATCCGACTCCAACCTTCATCTCTCCTCTCCCGAGCTCGGGTCGATCTCTGCGACAGTGAGCCCAGTATGGCGACCGTCGAATCGCGGCTGGAGCTCGCCGGGTGAGCGACTGGCTCTCTGAGCTCCCCGGGTGGGCGCAGCAGCTGCTGGCGGACTCACAGGTGGCGCGGCTCGGGCTGCTCGACGACGACCGTGCCCCGCGCGTTCTGCCGATCAGCTTCGCTCTCCGTCATGGCTACGCCTGGAGCGCCATCGATCACAAGCCGAAGCGGCGCGCCTCTTCGCCAGCCCGAATCGGCTTCCTGCAGCGGAATCCACGGGTCGCGCTGACCGTCGATCGCTACAGCGACGACTGGGGTCGGCTGGCCTGGGTGCAGCTGCTAGGGGAGGCGGTGATCTTCGAGGTGGAGCGCGAACCGGGCGCGCTCGCGGCACTCGCCGGTAAGTACGAGCAGTACCAGGCCGATCCGCCGCCGGGCCCGCTGATCCGGATCGAGGTCACGCGGGCGCTCTGCTGGCGGGCGAGCTGAGGCCTTGCGCCGGGACCGTTCGTCGAGTTTCCTTGACACCTCCGAAGGCACTCCGGAGACTTGATCTCTCGGCAGGCAGCTGAGCCGATGCCCACTGAAGACGACACGAACAAGGTCGACCTGGTGCTCGAAGGCGGCGGGGTCAAGGGCATCGGGTTGGTCGGAGCGCTGGCGGTGCTCGAGGAGCGCGGATTTCGCCCGCAGAGCCTGGCGGGCACATCGGCCGGCGCGATCGCCGCGGCGCTCATCGCGGCCGGCTATTCCGCGGCCGAGCTCCACGCTGTCCTCGGCGAGCTCGACTTCGACATCTTCAAGGACGAGGGTTGGGAGGACCGGGTGCCGATCGTCGGGACACCGCTCAGCGTCCTCATGGACGAGGGCATCTATGAGGGCCGGCGGCTCCTGGAGTGGATGCGGGAGCTGCTCGCCAAGCGGGGCATCCGGTCGTTCGGTGACCTGGTCGACGAGGAGTTCGCGGATCAGCCTCGATACCGCTACCGGCTGCAGGTGATCGCCTCGGACATCACTGCCCGACGCCTCCTGGTGCTGCCCCGCGACGCGGAGCGGTTCGGGATCGACCCGGACGACCTCGAGGTCGCCGAGGCGGTGCGAATGAGCATGAGCATCCCGATCTTCTTCGAGCCCTGGCGCTGGCTCTCGAGGTCCGACGGGGAGGAGCACCTGATCGTCGATGGCGGGGTTCTCTCGAACTTCCCGGTTTGGCTTTTTGACTCCGAGGGCGAGCCGCCCTGGCCGACCTTCGGCTTGATGCTGGTCGAGCCGGAGCCGAGGAAACCGGTAGCGGTCCGGCTCGACTCACCCGCGGGCAGATCGCACGCCAACGTCTTCGACTTCGTCAAGGCCCTGGTGCAGACGATGCTCGAAGCCCACGACCGCATGTACCTCGAGAACGACTCCTACGTGCGAACCATCGGAGTCCCCACCCTGGGAGTCCGGACCACCGAGTTCGATCTGTCTCGCGAGCGCGCGGAGCAGCTCTATCAATCCGGCCGCGACGCCGCTGAGAAGTTCCTCCAGAGCTGGGATTTCGCGGAGTACAAGTCCGCCTTCCGCAAGCAGGAGCCCCCGTCGCGCGGGGATCTAATCGATCTGGCCGAGTCGGAGGGCGCCGATCAGAACCCCTAGACGAACCGGATCTCCTGAATCGTCCCGGTCCCCGACCGCGTGCACCTGGCGTCGTCTCCCTTTCCGTAGGCACTGCGCAGCTCTACGATCGCAGTCATGGCGCTAGCCCTGGGGCGACACCTTTTGGTCCATCAATTGGCCCACGGAACAGGGCTCGTCCTGGTGATCGCGGTCGTCGCCGTCGTACTTCTGGTGCGATTCTGGCCGCAAATCAGCAACTGGCTCGAGCGATCCCTCCGTCGCTGAGTCGTTGATTGAGCCTGGTCCGAAGCCACGCTGCGGGCGGCCCAGGGATCAGCGCGAGATACTGCATGGGCCTGGGTAGACCAGAACGGAGGAAGCATGGCTGCTCGCTTTGAGGGAAGCGCGAAAATCGAGCGTCCGATCGAGGACGTCTTTGCCTTTCTCGCCGACGGCGAGAACGACCCGAAGTTCAGCCCAAGGGTTCTCGAGATCGCGAAGACCAGCGAGGGACCCGCAGGGGTCGGGACCACCTACGCGAGCACGGTCAAGGACGCGGGCATGAAGACCAAACGCGAGTTCAAGCTGACGCAGTTCGATCCGCCGACCCGGATTCGCTGGGCCGAGGTCTCCAAGAACCTGGTGACCGCCTCGGTGGGCGGCTATGACCTCGCCCCGGACGACGCAGGCACGCGGCTGACCGTTCACAACAAGTTGGAAGGGCACGGCTTCGGCAAGCTCCTCGCTCCGCTGGCGCTGCGCGCGGCACGCAAGGACGCGGACGCGTTTGCTCAGCGGATCAAGCAGGCGGTCGAAGCATCCGACCGGGGATCGAACCCGGTGGGTGAGTAGACATGGACGAGC
>JBBRHQ010000002.1:0-31749 GCA_038222365.1 Solirubrobacterales bacterium | reverse complement strand
GGTGCCGAAGTAGCCCGGAGCGAACAGCGAGTGGGCGTAGTTGAGGACATCGAAGATCGTCCGGTCGCCGGGGGTGACCTCGATCTTGGCGAACTCGACCAGCTTGCGGGCAAAGTTCTTGTCGCCCCAGATCTTCAGCTTGCCGTTGATGTTCATGATGAAGTTGAAGTAGTCGTAGGCGGAGACGTCGAGCAGCCCTCGCCAGATGTCGAAGCCGTGGGGTATCTCGCCGTGGGCGTCCTTGGCGCCGTAGCCGTTCAGCCACTTGCCGATCAGGGCGGTCCGGTAGCCGGCTTTCTGCAGCCAGGCGGGGAGGATGTTGCCGCGGTGCTTCATCCCGTACCAGCCGTAGGGATAGAAGTTCCCGGCCACGCCGTGATTGTGGGCGTACTGCCCGGTGATGAAGGTCGCCCTGGCGGGGCAGCAGAGGGGAAAGGAATCGACCGCGTTGGAGAAGCTGGTCCCACGCTCGGCAAGCAGCTTTCGGACGTGGGGCATGTGGGCGACGTCGGCCAGCGCTTCATCGTCGGTCATCACGACGAGGATGTTGGGCCGCTTGCCGATCCCGGCCTTGCGGGCCTGGGCGGGGGATACCGCCACGATCGCCAGCACTGAGATCGCGCAACACGCGACCAGGACGCGGTTTGTCGTCTTGCTCACTCTCTTCTCCTCACTCCCGCCCTTCCCAGCCGGGGCGGTCGGTTCACGTTTCCCTCGTCGGGCAGCATAACGCGCTGTGTCACACGGTGTCAACTGGTCTATGCTTTCGGCCGTGCCGACCGAGACGACCCGAGAGCAGAGCCGGCGGACCAGGCAGGAGGTCCGGGCCAGGATCATCGCCGCCGCGGCCGACCTGATCCGACGCCGCTCCTACGCCGAGCTGAGCGTCGATCAGGTGATGCGCGCCGCCGGGCTCGGGCGGACGATCTTCTACCGGCACTTCGATGACCTCGGGGACCTCCTGGTCCGGGTCAGCCAGGAGGCGATCGAGGAGCTCTACGACGCGCAGCCACCGCTCGACGAGGTCACCGCGGGCGATGAGATCGCGGCGATCCGGCGAGCGCTCGAGCCGGCGTCCGAGGTCTATCGCCGTCACGGCCCGCTGCTGCGCGCCGTCGCGGAGGCGGCCGCCAGCGACGAGGAGCTCGCTCACGGCCAGGCGGCGATGCGGCGGCGGTTCACCGAGCTCAACCGCCGCTACCTGAGCGAGGCACAGGCCCGCGGGGCGGCGCCGCTGGCGGACGTCGCCGAAACCGCCGAGGCGATGACCGTGATGAACGAGGCCTACCTGCTCGACGCCTTCGGCGGCGAGCCCCGGGTCACGGTCGAGGTCGCCGTGCGGACCCTGAGCGAGATCTGGCTGGCGCTGGTGCGCCTCTGAGGACGGAGCCGATGACCAGCATCGATCCCGACGCGGAGCAGATCC
The DNA here is from genome assembly GCA_038222365.1 of Solirubrobacterales bacterium. GTDB lineage: Bacteria > Actinomycetota > Thermoleophilia > Solirubrobacterales > 70-9 > JBBRHQ01. Next base: position 30,323 of record JBBRHQ010000002.1, on the reverse strand, counting down.
GCAGCCTGGTCTCCTCCTCGGACCCGGGGCCGATCGTCATGGTCAATTTGCTTCGCTTCAAGCCGCAGGCGGACGGAATCGACGCCGGGATCAGCGGCGCCGAGGCCTACACGCGTTACGCCGCGGGGGTGGCGCCCCATCTGGAGGGGGTCGGAGGCAGGCTGCTGGAGGCGGTCGCCTGCGAAGAGGGAGTGATCGGACCGGCGCAGGCCGAGTGGGACATGGTGGCCCTGGTCGCCTACCCCTCGCGGGAGGCCTTCCTGACGATGACCGCCGACCCGGGCTACCTCGAAGTGCACCGCCACCGGGTCGCGGCGCTCGCCGACAGCCGCCTCATCCTCTCCCGGCCGGCCGGTGTTCCCCAGACCGAAGGAGAGGTAAGTCGATGACCGACGTCTTCCGCACCCCGGAGGATCGTTTCGAGGACCTTCCCGGCTTTCATTACGAGCCGAACTACGTCGAGGTCGACGGGCTGCGGCTGCATCACCTCGACGAGGGGGAGGGCCACGTGGTGCTCTGCTTCCACGGCGAGCCCAGCTGGAGCTACCTCTACCGCCACATGCTGGAGAGGCTGGTGGCGGGCGGACACCGCGTCGTCTGCCCCGACCTGGTCGGATTCGGCCGCTCCGACAAGCCCACTGATCAGGGCTTCTACACCTACGATCGGCACGTCGAGTCGGTCAGCGCCCACCTCGCTCGACTCGACCTCAGCGGGGTCACCGTCGTCGTCCAGGACTGGGGAGGACCGATCGGGCTGCGCTGGGCGACGGAGAACGCCGATCGGGTCGGAGGACTGGTGATCCTCAACACCGGCCTCTTCACCGGCCGGGTGAGCAAGGGATTCATGGCCTGGCGCGACTTCGCCGAGCGAACGCCGGACCTGCCGATCGGGCGGATCATCCAGGGGGCGACGGCGACCGAGCTCCCGCCCGAGGTCGTCGCAGCCTACGAGGCCCCCTTCCCGAACCCCGAGAGCAAGGCGGGGGCGCAGCGCTTTCCGCTGCTCGTGCCGTTAAGCGAGACCGATCCCGGCGCGGCCGAGATGGCGGCGGTGCGCGAGCGCCTCGGAGAGTGGCAAGAGCCGGCGCTGGTCGCCTTCTCCGACGCCGATCCGGTCTTTCCCTTCCCGCGTGCCGGCGAGCAGTTCACCGAGCTGATCCCCAGCGCCGGCGAGCAGGTCCGAATCGCCGGTGCCGCTCACTTCCTCCAAGAGGATCGCGGTGCCGAGATCGCCGCGGCAATGCTGGAGACGTTCGGTCGGCCCGGGAGCTGATAGCCGCGGCGGCTACTGGCCGCGACCGTGGAGCTGTGAGGACGGAGGGCCCCGCCGCTGGGGCTCCGCCGAGGGCCAGGTCGGACTGGGAATCGAGCCAGGGGAGGGCCTTGAGCTCGCCGCCGTTCGCGATGCCTTCGCGACCGACCTGCTGATTCGCCGCGAGCCGGGCGAGCTCTACGCCCTGCGCCACGGCATCCCCCTCGGCGACCCGCTCTCGGGTCCGGTCGAGGGATGGGTCGAGCGTCTCGACCCCGACTCGCTCGAGGTCCTCGCCTCGACGCCGAGGCTCCCGGGCGGAAGCTACTGGCCGGGCGGGATTGCCGCTCACCGCAACGGGGACCTGCACATGGTCTTCGGACGCTGGGCGCACCGCCTCAGCCCCGGGCTCGAAGTCCTCGCCTCGCACCGGCTGCCGGTAGATCGCCCCCACAACTCCTTCGTCGTCCTCGATCGGGGCGAGCTGGTGACCAAGGACTGCGATGCGCCCCCGGGACTGGCACGATCGACGCTCTCCGTGCTCGACCCGGAGACGCTGCTGCCGGTGGCCCCTCCCCTGGAGCTGCCCGAGCCGTGCATCGCCCGCCTCGCCTCCGACGGCGAGAGCGTGATCGCCGTCGGCACGAAGACCGTCCTGCGCCTGCGCCTCGACCGCGAGGTCGGGCGGATCCTGATCGACGAGAGCTGGCGGCCGCGCTACGGTCCGGCCCCGGACCGCAGCTACGGCTGGGACCCGGTGATCACCGACGAGCACGTCTTCTGGATGGACAACGGTCGCAACCGAACCGACAGGACGATGCGGGGAAGTGGCGAGGCGGCCGGTCCCGTGAGGCTGTGGTGGGCACGGCGCGACGACGCCGAGGAACTCCGCTCGGTGACGATCAGCGGCCTCCCTTTCGGGACCGAGTCGAACCCCCCGGGCTGGGACCCGGTGGGCAGGATCGTAATTGCCTACGACGCTGGCAACGCCGTGCTGCGTGCCTGGCGCCTCGTCGGAGACGAGCTCGAGCCGCTCTGGCGCCGCGACTCGTTCGCCCACGCCGGGCACCTGATCATCTACCCCGACACCCGCGAGCTGGTTGCGCAGGACTGGCGCGACCTCGCGGTTCTCCGCCGCCCGGCACTTCGGCGGGCGCTGCGGCCGATATTCCAGCTGCTCTCGCATTCGGCGAGGGTCCGCCGGGCATCGCTTCCGGCCGGCAGCGACCAGCTGGTCGTCCTCGACCTCGACAGCGGCGAGGAGAAGGCGCGGGTGGACGTCCGCTCTCCCAGCCAGGCCTTCCTCTTCCCGGCGCCCGGCTTCGGCCGCGACATTTACTACCAGTCGCTGACCACGATCGCCCGGGTCGCGGTCAGCTGACCAACCCTCGCCGAACGCAACCTTCCGTGCCCATTGGAGCCCTAAGGTTACGTTCGGCCGGGAGGGCGGCGGCCGGCGGCGAGCCGCAGGAGGGCGGCGAGCACCTGCGCGGGGTGCTCGGGGAGGCCGGCCGAGGGCGAAGCGCCCGGGTGCGCCCTGGCGATCCGCACCCTGAGCGCGAGGGGGCGGATCGAAAAGCGCAGCGGCGGCTCCAGCTGGACCGCCTCGCCGTCGACGCCGGCCGGCACGCTCGCGTCGGAGTCGACCTCGAAGTAGGGTGCCGACCACTCCTCCCAGGGGGTCTGCGGGAGCCCCAGCTTCCGCTGCCGGGCCGGAGCGCTGAGCACCGCGATCCCCAGCTCGCCGTCGTCGATCCTGGGACGGGTGCCTGACCCGAGTGGGCGCCCCAGGCGGTAGCGGTTGTTGGAGACGAGCAGGACCGCGCCGGAATCATGCACGCTGCCGCCGGGCGCGCTCCAGCGCAGGTCGAGGCCCTCCCCGTCGGGACCGAGGACGTCGGGCATCGTGTCGAGGATCGTGCGCAGCTTCGCCTCCCTGTATCCGGCTCGCTGCACTGCCTCCGCGTAGAGGCCGAGTGAGACGTTGTTGACGAACACCCTGCCGTTGACCTCGGCGAGATCGACCCTTCGCTCGCCTCCCTCGACGAAGGCGTCGAGGGCGCCGACGACGTCATCGCGATCGACCCCGAGGTCGAGGGCGAAGTGGTTGCGTGTCCCCGCCGGGATGCAGGCGTAGGGGAGTCCGTGCTCGGCCGCGACCATCGCGACCACGGCCTGCGATCCGTCGCCCCCGGCCATCGCAAGGGCGTCCGCTCCATCAGCGACCTTGCCCCGCACGAGCTGCTCGAGTTCGGTGCCAAGCTCGAGCTGCACGGGCTCGACACCCCTGGCCCTTGCCTCGTCGGCGAGTTGGAAGCGCTCCGCCTTGCCGCCACCGGACTTCGGGTTGAAGAAGAGGACCGCCCGCCGCGGAGCATCCGCCGCCGGCAGCGCGACGTGGACCCCGAACGCCGCCCTGGCGCAGAGGATCGAACCCGCCAGGGCGAGGATCACCGCTACCCCTTCGAGCAGCACGCCCTCCCGGCGGGCGATCAGCAGCGCGCCGGCCAGCAGCAGGACCGCCGCGCCGAGCCCGATCGCGAGGCCCGCGCCGCGTCGCCTCACCCCATACCATGCCGCGCCAATCGCGAGCAGCGCGCAGGCGAGCACCGACAGGCCGACCCAGAAGTGCTTGAGGAGGGTGACCCCCGCCAGGACGATCGCCGCGGCGAGCAGGGCGATCGCCGCGAACGCTGTCAACTGCCTTCTCCTCATCCGGGTTGATTATCAGCACTCCGCCCTCTGATGCGCCCCGGGCTCCGGCTAAAGGGTGGGGCTCCAACTGCCGATCCCTCCCCTAGGTGAACGCCCCATTGTGGAACAGGGTGCAGTGCGTCCTCCTCGGACACGATTGGCGGCAGGCGATCGCGCCGCGGGAGGGCTTCTATCAGCGCTGCCGCCGCTGCTGGCGGACGCGCCAAACCGAGGCCGATCAGCACCCGGTCCGAGCCGACTAGACGGCGAATCGTTTGATCTAGGATTCGGCCGGTGAGCGGGCGAACCTGGAACATCTATCTCTCCGGAGAGATCCACAGCGACTGGCGCCGCCAAATCGAGGAGGGGCTGAAGCGCTCTGAGCTGTCGGTCGAGCTCTCGGCCCCGGTCACCGATCACGCCGCCTCCGATGACGCCGGCACCGGGACCCTCGGCCCGGAGAGCGAGAAGTTCTGGGCCGACCACAAGGGGGCGGGGGTCAACGCGATCCGCACCCAGACCCTGATCGCGGGAGCCGATCTGGTTGTCGTCCGCTTCGGCGATAAGTACCGCCAGTGGAACGCCGCCTTCGATGCCGGCTACGCCGCGGCCCTCGGCAAGCCGGTGATCACCCTCCATGACGAGGAGCTCGACCATGCCCTGAAGGAGGTCGACCGCTCGGCCCTGGCGGTGGCCCGCAGCGCCGAGCAGGTGGTCGACGTGCTCCGCTACGCGATCGAGGGAAGGCTTCGCTGAGCGCCGGGCTCTCCGAATCGGCCCTGGTCTCGTTCCTCGCCAGCGCCGATCTCGATCGCTCCCACGCCTTCTACGGCGAGGTCCTCGGGCTGCCCCGGCTCGAGTCGAGCCGCTTCGCCAACCTCTACTCCTGCGCCGGAGCGACGCTTCGCGTCACCCTTGTCGAGAAGCCGGTCCGGGCCGACTACACCGTTGCGGGTTGGACCGTTGACGACCTCTCGGCGACGATCTCAGCGCTGCGGGAACGTGGGGTCGAGTTGAAGCGCTACCGGGCCCTGGAGCAGAGTCCCGAGGGCGTCTGGATGGCGCCGAAAGGCAGCAGGATCGCCTGGTTCGAGGATCCCGACGGCAACACTCTCTCCCTCCAACAGGCTCCCTGACAAGCTTCGTCGTCCTCCTCGTATGCGAACATGTGTTCGTGCGATGGAAGGAGCAGGAGGTCGAGACCCGGCGATCGGCGCCATGCCACCCGGGCGGTAAGGGGATGGGGTCGCTCCGGAGCTCGAGGCGGCAGGCGCCCCACGGCTGGCTCCAGCGGCGACCCGCAGCCCGGCACGGGAAACTCGCGGGATTTCACACAAACCTCGCTTTTCTAGGCCGGGGGAACTAGGGTCATGGCGTGTCCGAGGAGAATCGCCTGCTGATCGAGCGCTTCTACGCTGCATTCAACCGCTGCGAAGGGGAGGAGATGAGCTCGCTCTACGCCGACGGCGCCCATTTCCACGACCCCGCCTTCGGCGACCTCGAGGGGCCGCAGGTTGGGGCGATGTGGCGAATGCTGACCTCGCGGGCAACCGACCTGGAGATCGAGCTGGCGAGCCACGACGCTTCCGGGACGACCGGCTCGGCGAACTGGGTCGCTCGCTACACCTTCGGCGCCACCGGTCGCAAGGTGGTCAACGACGTCAACGCCAGCTTCCGCTTCGCCGACGGCCTGATCGCGGACCACGTCGACGAGTTCGACTTCCGCCGCTGGGCGCGCCAGGCGCTCGGCATCCAGGGGGTGCTGGTGGCGCTGGTGCCACCGCTCAGAGCGAAGGTGCGTTCCCGGGCCCGCGCTCAGCTCGACGAGTTCATGGCCTCCGAGCCCGGAATCAACGCCGCCTCCTCTGCTCCGCGAGAGCCCGCCTCATAATCACCGGCAATCTGCGGGCTCTCGCTCCGCGTCCGGGGGCGGCTTGCTATTCGCCCTCGTCTAAGTCCGAGAAGAGGCACTCCCGCGGGTCCTTGTCGTCGCGGAAGCGGACGAAGCGGGTGCCGTGGCGAATCCGCCCGGCGGTGGCGTGGTCGTAGCCGACCTCGATCACCAGCTCGGGACGCAGCGCGACCCAATCGAGGTCGCGCCCGCCGGTCCAGCGGCTCGGCTCGCCGCTGCCGCTCTCTCCGGTCTCCAGCGGCTCGAGCATCGAGCGCAGGTTGCGCTTCGCCTCCGCCGAGAACCCCGAGATGTGCCCGACCGGGCGAAGCTTCGATCCCTCGTAGAGGCCGAGGATCAGCGAGCCGACCGTCCCCTCTTCCTTTCCGGGCCGCCAGCCGAGGACGACGCAGTCGATCGTTCGCTCGCGCTTCACCTTCGCCATGCCCTTGCGCTTCCCGGGAACATAGGGGGCGTCGAGCTGCTTCGCCATCACTCCCTCGCCACGAAGCAGCCAGGGCTCGGCCTGCTCGGGGTCCGGGGTGAGCTCGGTCAGCTCCAGCGCCTCGGCGCTCAAGCCACCGAGGCGCCGGCGCCGCTCCGAGAGCGGCTTCTCCAGCAGCACCTCGTCGGCTTCGGCCAGCAGGTCGAAGGCGACGAACTCGGCCGGGATCTCCTTCGCCAGCAGGTTGATCCGCGAGTCCGCCGGGTGGATACGGCTCTGCAGGGCGTCGAAGACCGGCTCTCCCTCCTCGTCGCGGATCACCAGCTCGCCGTCGATCACGTAGCGACCCTCGGGAAAGCTCAACTCGGGGAAGTAGCGCGCCAGCGCCTTGCCTCCGCGCGACTGGATGTAGGCATCGTCGCCGTCGACGAAGACGATCGCGCGAAACCCGTCGAGCTTCGGCTCATAGGCCCACTCCTCTCCGAGCGGCATCTGCTTGCGGGTCAGCGCCAGCTGCGGCTTCAGCGGCGGCTTCAGCGGCAGGGTCATGCCTCCACCTTGACCCAGTCGGCGCTGCGGCGCCCGGCCTGGTACCCGCTCCGCAGCCGTTTGGCGACGATGCCCGTCAGGCCCCGGTCGCCCGCCGCCGCGAGCAGCGCCGCACCGTCGCCGCGATGGAAGGCGGGTGTCTGCCACGAGGCGCCTTTGAGGCCGAGCTCCTCCAGGGCCGAACGCCGGGCGCTGTAGGGCTCGCCGGTCAGGCTGCGCCCATCGCAGAAGAGCAGGTCGAAGAGCATGATCGTCGCCGGCGAGGATCGCGCCAGCCGCTTGGCCACCGCCTCCGAGCCGGCTCGCTTTCGCGCCCGCAGGCGCTCCGCATCGGGAACCCCGTGCTCGCCGAGGACGACGATCTCCCCGTCGAGCAGCGCTTCCACGGATCCCAGCGCCCGCGCGATCCGCCTCAACTCGGGGAAGAGGGTCACGCTCTGCGGATCGAGCCCGCGGCTGCGCGAGCGCAGGATGTGACCCGGCTCGCACCACAGCAGCGTCCGCAGCCCGCCCCAGGCGATCTCGAACCCCCATCCCCGGGAGTCCTTCGGGAGCGCCCCGCGCTGGGGCAGCATCGGCCGGGCCTCCTCCGGCAGCCGCCGGCGCTCGGGGTCCAGCGGCGGGTCGATGCGGTGGATCATCCAGTTCTTGCCCCGGGTCCGAAAGAGCGCGTAGCGGCCCTTCATCCGCTCGCCCTCGAACTCGGCGATCACCTCGTCGTCCCGCATCTTTTCGGCCGAGTAGGTGCCCGAGTCCCAGATCGACATCGTCCCGGCGCCGTACTCGCCGGACGGGATCTCGCCCTCGAAGTCGAGGTAGGAGAGGGGGTGGTCCTCAGTCCGCACCGCGAGCCGGTTGGCATCGCGATCCGGCAGCTGGGGGACACCGCGCGGCAGCGCCCAGGAGAGGGCGACGGCCTCGTGCTCAAGCCGGAGGTCCCAGTGCAGGTTGGTGGCGTCGTGTTGCTGGACGACGAATCGACCGCGGCCCGCATCCCCGCCCTCGCCGCTCTCGGGCTCGGGGGTGCGACTGAAGTCGCGTTTGCGCCTGTACTCGCCCAGCCGTTGCGGCATCTAGGCAGAGGCTGACCCGGCGACCTCGGGCCGAGAGGCCTCTTCGAGCGGGTGATGGCAGGCCGCCAGGTGCCCGTCCGGGCCGTGCGTCTTCAGCTCGGGCTCCTCGCTCGAGCAGATCTCGGTCGCCCGGGGGCACCGGGTGTGGAAGCGGCAGGCGGAGGGGGGATCGATCGGGCTCGGCACGTCTCCCTCGAGTACGGTCTGATGGCGGGCGCGATTCTCCCGAGGGTCGGGGATCGGCACGGCCGAGAGCAGCGCTGCCGTGTAAGGGTGGACAGGGTGGGAGTAGAGGCGGTCGGCAGGGGCGTTCTCGACCACCTTGCCGAGGTACATCACCGCGATCCGGTCGGAGACGTGGCGGACGACGCCGAGGTCGTGCGCGACGAAGATGTAGGTCAGCCCGAATTCGTCCTGGAGGTCGTCGAGAAGGTTGATGATCTGCGCCTGGATCGAGACGTCGAGCGCCGAGACCGGCTCGTCGGCGACGATCAACTTCGGCCTCAGCGCAAGCGCCCGGGCGATCCCGATCCGCTGGCGCTGCCCGCCGGAGAACTCGTGGGGGTAGCGGTTGTAGTGCTCCGAGGAGAGGCCGACCCGCTCCAGCAGCTCTTGGACCTGGGCCCTCAGCTCGGCGCCGGAGGCGATCCCCTGGAGCTTCAGCGGGTCGCCGACGATCTGGCCGACCCGCTTGCGCGGGTTGAGCGAGGCGTAGGGGTCCTGGAAGATCATCTGCATCTCGCGGCGCAGGGGCCGCAGCCGGCGGTGCGAGAGGCCGGCGATCTCCCGGCCCTCGAAGCGGACCGAGCCGGAGGTCGGCGCCAGCAGCTGCAGGATTGTCCGGCAGAGGGTCGACTTGCCGCATCCCGATTCCCCGACCAGCCCGAGGGTCTCGCCCGGCTGGACGCTGAAGCTGACGTCATCCACGGCCTCCACCCGGGCGACCTCGCGCTCGATCAGCAGCCCCTCCTTGATCGGGAAATGCTTGACGAGGTTGCTGACCTCGAGCAGGGGCTCGGCAGCCATCAGGCCTCGCTCCTCAGGCCGATGCGGCCCTCGACGTTTCGCAGCTCGCGCTTCTCGTCGGGGGACTTCCAGCAGCGGTCCATGTGCTGAGGCGCCTCGCTGAGGCGCGCCTCCAGGCTCGGCGGCTCGGTGCAGCGGCCAAACGCATGCGGGCAGCGCGGTCGGAAGGAGCAACCGGTCGGAGGAGCGAGCAGGGAGGGCGGCAGGCCCTTGATCTGCGGCAGGCGCCGCGGCCGTGGCCGGTCGAGCCGGGTCAGCGACCCGAGCAGCCCCCAGGTGTAGGGGTGCTGGGGGTCGTAGAAGATCTCGTCGAGGGTCCCCTGTTCGACTGCCTTCCCGGCGTACATGACGAGCACGCGGTCAGCGATCTCGGCGACCACGCCGAGGTCATGGGTGATCAGGATCACCGCCAGGCCCCGCTCCTGGTTGAGCCGCTGGATGAGGCGGATGATCTGCGCCTGGATCGTCACGTCGAGCGCGGTCGAGGGCTCATCGGCGATCAGCAGGCTCGGCTCCAGGGCCAACCCCATGGCGATCATCGCCCGCTGGCGCATCCCGCCCGAGAACTCGTGGGGAAAGTTGTCGACGCGGCTCTCGGGGGCGGGGATCCCGACCGCCGCCAGCATCTCTATGGCTTTCTCCCGCGCCTCCTCGGCCGGCACCTCGCTGTGGGAGCGAATCGCCTCGACGATCTGCCTGCCGACTCGGTAGACCGGGTTCAGTGAGGTCATCGGGTCCTGGAAGACCATCGCGATCTCCTTGCCGCGAACGTCTTGAAGCTCGGCATCTCGCAGACCGGTCAGCTCCTTGTCACGAAACCGGATCGACCCCTCGATCTGCGCATTCGGCGAGCGGGTGAGGCCCATGATGGTCTGCGCGGTGACGCTCTTCCCGGATCCCGACTCGCCGACGATCGCGAGGATCTCGCTCGAGCCGACGTCGAAGGAGACCCCGTCCACCGCCTTCAGCAGGCCGTCCTCGGTGGCGAATCGGACGCTGAGGTCGGCGACGTTAAGCAGATTGCCATCCGAGATCGTCGCGCTGCCGGCCGGGGCACCGCTTTCGGGTCTCGCGCTCATGCCAGCTCAGCCGAGGTACCGAGGCGGATCCGGGGGTCGAGATAGGCGTAGGCGACGTCCACCAGGGTGTTGAAGAGGACGACGAAAAAGGCCCCGAACAGGGTCACCGCCATGATCGGCGGAAGGTCCTGGTTGCCGATCGACTGGGCCGCATATTGGCCAACCCCGTTGAGGTTGAAGATCAGCTCGGTGATGATCGCCCCGCCGCCGATCACCGCCGCGAAGTCGAGCCCGAACAGGGTGACGATCGGGATCAGCGCGTTGCGAAGCACGTGCCGGGTTCGCACCTGGTGTTCGCCGAGGCCCTTGGCGCGGGCCGCCCTCACGTAGTCCTCGTCCATCACGTCGAGCATGTTGGAGCGCAGGACGCGGCTGTAGAAGCCGACGAAGAGGACGGCGAGGGTGGTCCAGGGGAGGATCAGGTGAACGAGCCACTGCCAGGGGTCGTCCTGGAACGGGACGAAGTCGCCGTTGGGGAAGATCGGGATCTTCTGGCTCAGGTAGACGATCAGGATCGAAGCCAACCAGAAGACCGGCAGCGAGATCCCGGCCAGCGCCAGGATCGTCAGGCCACGGTCGGTGAGCCGACCGGCGTGGACGGCGGAGAGGTAGCCAAACAGGACCCCGAACGCCATCCAGATGATCGCGGCGCCGATGCAGAGCGAGAAGGTCGCCGGGATTCCCTGCTTGATCTGGTCCATGACGTTGAGCTGGCTTTGGTAGGAGACAAGCGATCCGGAGAAGATCTGCTTCATCATCGTCAGGTACTGCTGGGGCAGCGATTCGTCGAAGCCGAAGTCCTTCCTGACGTTGGCGATCAGCTGCGGGGTCGCGTTCTTGCCTGCGATTCGCCGTGCCGCCGCGTCGGTGCCGCCGCCCGGGAGGACGTTGAAGATCAGGAAGACGAGGATCGAGACGGCGAACAGTACGAGGACCATCCGCACCAGTCGCCGGGCGATGAACGGGCCCATCAGGTGCTCGCCTTCTCGGGCTCGATCTGCCCGCCACGCGCCCGGAGCGTGATCTTCGACTTCGGGTCGAGCGCGTCGCGCAGGCCGTCGCCGAAGACGTTCAGCGAGAGAACCGTGAGCAGGATCATCAACCCGGGGATGGTCACCAGCTGGGGCTGGCTGGTCAACAGCGTGAACCCCTGGGAGGACATCGAGCCCCAGGAGGAGGTCGGCGGGCGCACCCCCGCTCCGAGGAAGGAGAGCGCCGACTCGAACAGCATGTTGTTGGCGATGTTGAGGGTGAAGAAGACGATAATCGTCGACCAGAGGTTGGGCAGAAGCTCGCTGAACATGATCCGCAGCGTTCCGGCTCCTTGTGCGGTCGCGGCCTCGACGAACTCCTTCTCGCGCAGCCCCAGCACCTCGCCTCTGATCGGCCGCAGCATGTAGGGCGTGTAGACGAAGCCGATGATCAGGATCGGGATCCAGATCGAGTTGCCCGGGATCGTGATCGGACCCAGTTGGAGGCCGTTGCCGACCGATAAGGCGGTGCCGAGGGCGATTCCCAGGAGCAGGACCGGGAAAGCCCAGATCACGTCCATGATCGCCCCGATCGCCGAGTCGAGCTTTCCCCCGTAGAAGCCGGCGAGCAGGCCGAAGACGACGGCGAGGATGGTGGTGATCAGCGCCGAGACGATGCCGATGAACAGCGAGATGCGTCCGCCGTACATCAGCCGGACCATCTCGTCGCGGCCGAGGCTGCCGTCTGCGCCGAGGAAGAACTTGCCGGCGGCCCCGAACCAGACTGGCCCGATCGGCTGCCCGTCGAGGCTGACGACGTCCTTCTTCTTGCCGTCGACCGTGATCTTCTCGGTCGTGTGGGTGGTGTCCGGGCCGGTGTGGGCAACCTGGGTCGCCCAGAGCGGCGCCGCCAGGACGAAGATCACGATCAGGAAGAAGAGGGCGAGGAAGGCGAGGGCGACGCGGTTGCGGCGGAGGCGGCGCCAGGCCAAATACCAGGGACTTCGACCCTCGAAGCCGGTGCTATCGTCCGAGGAGAAGTCGTCCACCGGGAGTGTCTTCGGCTCCACAGCGGCGTCCGCGTAGGGCTCCGGCATCAGTGCAACCGCTCTCCGCGCATCCCCATCGGCCTCAGACTACCGTCCGGGCCGCGCCTGCAGCGCCGTTTTGCAGGACGAAAGCATCAAGTGGAGGGAGGAGGTCCACTCCTCCCCCGCCGATCGCAGCGGTCGCCGGCCTACTTGAACTGGAAGCTGGTGTAGTCCGCCTCGAAGGTCGGGTTCCAGATGACGCTGTCGAGGTTGATGTCGCTGGACACGAACAAAGCCAGAGTCCTGTTGCCGTAGGGCGCCCAGACGGCCTGCTTCATGAACTCCTTGTCCAGCGTCGCGTACTGGTCCTCGACGCTCGGCGTCAGCTGCCCGCGCGCCAACTCGCTGATTTTCTGGTTGAGGGCCGGGGTGTTGTTCTGCGAGAAGATCTGATTGTTCGTGGGCAGGGTGTTCTCGCCGTTCAGCAGCGGATCGAAGAAGTCGTTCGGGTGCGGGTAGTCCTGGAACCAGTCGCTGAACCCGATGTCGAGATCCGGGGTGCTGGTGTTGCCGATCACCGTGAAGTAGTTGTCGGCGCTGATCTGCTTCAGCTGGGCGTTGAAGCCGAGCTTCTTCAGGACGTCTTGCAGGTAGGCGCCGGCGCTGTCGTTCGGGCTCTCGTCATCGGTCCAGACGGTGACGTCCTTGTCCTTGACGCCCGACTCGGCGATCAGCTGCTTCGCCTTGGTCATGTTGTGCGGGTAGAGCGTGTACTTCTTGTAGCCGGGAAAGTTCGGCGGGAGGATCTGCTGGGTCGGCTTCAGCTGGCCGCTGTAAATCCGCACCAGCGCCTCCGGGTCGACGGCGTAGTTAACCGCCTGGCGCACCTTCAGGTTGCTGAAGGTGGGGCTCTTGTAGTTCATCCAGTAGTAGTAGGTCGAAGGGGAGGACTCGATCCGGAACTGGGTGCCCTCGTACTTCGACTTGATCTCCGCGTAGCGATCCGGCGGTGGCGGGTTGTACATCCAGTTGAGCGAACCGTTGAGCACGTCGTCGACCTGCGAGGAGTCGTTTTTGTTGATCGTCAAGACGATCTTGTCGACGTGCCCGCTGGGGATCCCGTCGATGATCTTGCCGTTGTTCTTCGCCCACTGCGGGTTCCGCTCCAGGGTGAAGCCGGTGCGGGGGTTGTTGCTGACGAAGGAGTAGGGGCCGGTTCCGGGGATCGGGTTGGCGCTCTGGTCCTTCATCGGTGTGCTCTGCGGCACCGGGGCGACGAACATCAGGGCAAGCTCGTTGTTGAAGGTTCCCCGGGGCTGGGTCAGGTCGATCGTGATCTTCCCGGTGGCGTCGTCGGTCTTGATCCCGGAGATCTCGCCCTTCTTGGTCTTCTGGAACTGCGCCGCGCCGACGATGTCGGTGTAGAAGCCGGAGCCTCCGGAGTCGAGGACGAACATCCGCTTCACCGCGTAGGGGAAGTCGCTCGCCTTCACCGACGAGCCGTCGGAGTACTTGAGGCCCTTGCGCAGGGTCAGCTCGTACGTCTTGCCGCCGTTGGTGATCTTCGGCATGCTCTCCGCGAGGCCGGGGATCACGGTCGAGCCAGCTGTTCCGGAGGCGTGCTTGTAGGTGAGTAGCGGGGTGTAGGTGTTCCACATCTCCGTCCAACCGTCGGCGGTGTAGGAGAGCTGGGGATCGAGGTAGTCGGCGGCGGCCGAGTCGGCCACCTTCAGGGTGCCACCCTCCTTGCCCGAGCTGGAGCTGCTGCTGCTCCCGCAGGCGCCCAGGGCCAGCGCCGATGCGACGATCAGCCCGAGCAGGCTCAGAACGGTCCCTAGCGTCTTCAACTCACGACCTCCCGGTCATTGCGGTTCCTCTCTTGGCGTCCTCTGAGATGAATACCCGGGCTAGCCGTGATCATGCTGCCGGGCTCCTCCTCGCGGACGCAACTCCACCATAACCTCATCGGCGGAGTCAAGGGGTGGCGGACGGGTTGCGGTCGGTCCCTCCCAGCCAGCGCTGAGGAACAAGGCGGCGGTGGAGGCGACTATGAGCACCCCGGCCCCGGCGACGAAGAAGGTCAACCGGGGGTCGAATCCGGCCGCGATCAGGCCGCCGAGGACGAAACCGATACCCGGAGTGGCCGACGCGGAGGCCTCGAGCACGCTGATCACCCGGGCCTGCATGCTCTCCCGGGTCAGCTCCTGCACCGCGCTGATCACCGAGACCCACTGCACGCCGTTGCCCGTCCCGCCCAGCGCCGCCATCGCACAGGCGGACCAAAGGGTCGGGGCGGCGCCCATGCCCACGTAGGCGATCCCGATCACCAGGGTGCTGACCAGCAGCAGGAACCCGAGGCGCGCCCCGCGCAGGATCGCGAAGGCGACGCTGCCGATCACCATGCCGGTTCCCCAGCTTGCCAGGAGAAGCCCGTATCCGGAGTCGCCTGCGTTCAAAGTCTCCTTGACGTAGACCACCTCGATCGGTAGCACCGCCGAGAAGAAGATCAGGGCGATGGCCTGAGCGATCAGCAGGCGCTTCAGGACGACCCGGCTGCGGATGTAGTCGAGTCCCGCCCGGACCCGCGCCAGCAGCCCACCCGCCTCGGTCTCGGCCTGGGGGATGTGCCCAGCCGTCAGCAGCAGCCAGGCGATCGCGTAGAAGGAGGCGGCGTCCAGCAGCAGCGCGGAGCGAACCCCGAAGCCGGCGACGACGAGGCCGGCGAGGGCCGGGCCGACCGCGGCGCCGCCGGTGAAGGCGACATTGAGGATCGCATTGCCTGCCCGGAGCTCGCCCGCCGGGGCCAGTAGCGAGGCGGCGACGGCCCTGGTCAGCGAGCGGGCGGTCAGCGCCAGGGCGCCGTCGATCGTCGCCAGGGCGACGACGACAGGGAGCGAGAAATGGCTGACCGTCAGCGCCAGCGCGCCGAAGACGATCGCCTCGCCGCAATAGATCGCCGGCAGCACGAAGCGCGCCCGGCCCCGCTCTCCCCGGGCGGTGAGGAAGGGGGTGAAGAGCGCCGGCAGAAAGCCGGTGCCGAGAAACAGCGCCGTGGTCGCCAGAGCGCTGCCGGTGCGGTCGAAGACCAGCACCGAGAGGGCGACGATCCCCATCCAGTCGCCCAGCTCGTTGACCGCGTAGCTGATCGCCAGCCGCCGGAAGATCGGCCGGCGCAGCGGGTCCCAAAGGCTCGGCTCAGGCACTAAGAGGCCTCATTTGCTGCCAAATGTCATGCATGGACGCACAAGTTTCCCCTGTTTTTGCACAACTTTCCGCCGATCTGTGCTAAAAAATGCGCAGCAACTGAACAGGCTTTGCCGAAGAGCAAGCAACAAAGGTCAAAGAAGGGGGTTCGAAAATGGGCTTCCGCCGCTAGAACTTCAAAATTCACCGAACGGTTGTAACAACGTTCGTTTTAGAGCTGGGGCGTCCTGCGCGGGGCGCCCCTTGCTCATTTTCGGGGTCGATCGCCGGTGACCTCCCGGTGCGACGCCTGCGGGGTCAGGGCGCTGGCGCTCAAGTCCAGGCGCCGATCTGACGATCTGAATAAATGCGTGCGAGGGGCCAATCGGGTCGCCTCCGCGCAGGGAACGAGTGCCGGCTTTCGAATCACTACGCACCATGGTTACGTCGCCCGCGTGCGACGTGGCCTGAATGCGAATGCCCGAGGACCGACCCACACCGCGCGTCAAAGCCCTGATGGCGGCCATCCTGGCGACCGCCGTCGCGGCCGCGGTCTGGACGGCTCCCGACGCCGACTGGGACATGCCGCTCTTCGGGATCCTGCTGGGATTCTCCGTCTTCAGCGACCTTACCGCGATACCCACGGCGTCCCGAGTCAAAGTTTCGGGCAGCTTCCTTGCCCTGACCCTGGCGATGGTCTTCCTCGGGGGTGCCCCGGCTGCGCTGATCGGCGGAATCACGATCCTTGCCGGCTGGCTGCGCTGGCGCGACGCGCCGCACGACCTGCTCAACAACCTCGCCACCTACACGACCTTCCCGCTGGTGGGGGGCATCGCATTTGAACGGGTCACCAGCATCAGCGGCGCCACACCGGATGACTGGACCTTCTACCTGCTGATCATCGCCCTGTTCCAGTTCGCCCTGGCGATCAACTTCCTGATGATTGCCTCCTACACCTGCTATCTGGAGCGCAGTTCCTTCTGGCTCAAGGTACGGACGACCCTGCCGCCCGTTCTCCCGTCGGAGTTCGCCAGCGCGATGCTCGCGGTCGGGGTGGCCTTCATCTACGACCAGATCGGGATCGCCGCCATTGCCCTGTTCGGAGTCGTGCTAATCACCTTCCAGTACCTGCTCGGCCAGCTGCTGCTTTCCCAGCAGCGAGCCGAGGACCTGGAGCAGCGCAGCAAGCAGCTCGCCAGCTTCCAGGTCGGGATGATGAGCGCGCTGCTGCGGACCCTCGACCTCCGGGACCAGATGACCGCCCGCCACAGCGCCGCCGTGGCCCGCTACTCGCGGGCGATCGCCGAGCGGGCCGGCTACGCGAAGGGCGACGCGGAATTGGTCCACATTGCCGCCCTGCTGCACGACATCGGCAAGTTCATCCTTCCCGACCGAATCCTCAAGGCCAACGTGCCGCTCACCGACGAGGACTGGATGCTGATTCGCCGCCATCCCGCGCAGGGCGCCAAGGTGGTCTCCTCGGTGGACGGCTACGGCCCGATCGCCGAGATCATCCTCGCCCACCATGAGCGGATCGACGGCGAGGGCTACCCGCGGGGGATCAGCGGCGATGACATTCCCAAGGCGGCGCGGATCATCTCCGTTGCCGACACCTACGACGTGATGACCGCCCGCGACTCCTACCGCGCGCCTGTCTCCTCCTTCGAGGCGATCCAGGAGCTTCGCAGGGTCGCCGGACAGCAGCTCGACGCCGACTTTGTCGAGATCTTCATCGAGCTGCTCGAGGGCAAGGACGTCTCCTTCCGCCACGGCGAGGAAGCCGACTTCGAGAAGGAGCTGGCGCTCGAGGCGCGGATCGAGGAGACGGCGACGCCGCGTCCCGGCCCTGCCGCCCACCTGGCCGGCAAGAGCTAGATCCGCTGGCCCGACTTGGGCTGGGGGAACTGGGTGCCGACGAACCGGTCCCACATCCGGTCGGTCATCAAGCCGCGCTGGGCGATTGCCATCCCGGCCGAGGGCGTCACCTTGTAGCGGGTCTTCGGCCGGCCCGTGGTGATCGCCTTCTCGATCTTGCGAGCGACGGTCTCGGGACCGCCGCCGAGCCGCGCCAGGCCGCTCTCGTACACGCCCGCGGTCGCCTTGCTGACCGCGCTGTTGAACTCGGCGTAGGGCCCGTCCTCGTTCTCGCTCATCGATCCCACCGCGGCATCGGCGAAGCCGGTCTTGATCAGCCCGGGCTCGATCACCACCACCTCGACGCCGAAGCCGCGGACCTCGAAGCGCATCGCATCGGAAAGGGCCTCCACCGCGTGCTTGGTCGCGTGGTAGATCCCGCCGCCGGGAAAGGTCAGCTTGCCGCCCATCGAGCTGACGTTGACGATCCTGCCGCTGCCCCGGCTCCGCATTCCCGGAAGGGCGAGTTGGCACATCCGCAGCAGGCCGAAGACGTTGGTCTCGAACTGGCGGCGGACGCTCTCCATCGGCACCGTCTCTACCGCGCCCGACTGGCTGTAGCCGGCGTTGTTGACCAGCGCGTGGATCGCACCCTCCGCGGCCTCGACGGCCTCGACGCAGGCCTTCATCGAGGTCTCGTCGGTGACGTCGCAGGCGAGCGTCTCGCAGCCGGCCGCGGCGAGGTCTGATATTGCCTCGGGCCGGCGGGCCGTGGCATAGACACGATGCCCGTTGGTCGCCAGGTGGCGGGCGGTCTCGTGGCCGATGCCCGATGAGCAGCCGGTGATCAGGATTGCCCTGGTGTCGTCGTTCATCGCTGCGCTCCCCTCGTCGGTCGCCCCCAGACTAATGCCGCGCCGCCTATATTCAGTGCCGATGGCCGACCCCGCGGATCCGAGCGCGCCGATAGAGGATGCGACTCGCCGCACCCACCTCGCGAACGAGCGCACCCAGCTCGCCTGGTGGCGCACCGGGCTGACGGCGCTGGCGGTGGCGCTGGCGATCGGCCGGGTCGTCCCGGAACTCGGCGGCAGCCCGACCAGGTGGCCCTACACCGCGGTCGGCGCCGGTTTCGCGATCTACGGCGTGGGGCTGATCCTCTACGGAAACGCCCGTTCGCGTCAGTTGACGCGGGCGCTGCGAAACGGCCGCTATCTCGAAGCCCCGCAGAAGGCGCTCGCCGCGCTCACCGCAGCCGGGGTCGTGCTCGCCTTCGCCACCCTGGCGCTGATCCTGCTCGACTGAGCCGGAGGCACCTCGCACGCTAGGCTCGCCGGCGATGCGCGCCGTCACCTTCCAGTCTCCGGGCGAGGTCCGGATCACCGAGAAGCCCGAGCCCGAGATCGGCTCCTCCGGCGAGGCGATCGTCCGGGTCGAGGCGACCGGGATCTGCGGCTCGGACCTGCACATCTTCCACGGCCGGATCCCGATCGAGCCCGGCTTCACGATCGGCCACGAGTACGTCGGCACCGTGCTGGCGACGGGCGAGGAGGTCGAGGGTGTGAGCGAGGGCGACCGGGTCCTGGGGACCTTCCTCACCGCCTGCGGGAGATGCTTCTTCTGCCGCCTCGGCGACTTTCACAAGTGCGACAGCGGCCGGGTATTCGGCCACGGCTCCACCCTGGGGTCGCTGCAGGGAGCGCAGGCCGAGCAGCTGCTCGTCCCCGGGGCCGATCTGACCCTGCGCCGCGTCCCCGAGGGAATGTCGGACGACGTCGCCCTGTTCGCCGGCGACGTGATGGGCACCGGCTATCACGCCGTTGCCCAGGCGGGCGTCGAGCCGGGTCAGAGCGTCGCCGTTCTCGGCCTCGGGCCGGTCGGGCTCTGCGCCGTGCAATCGGCCCTCGCGGCGGGCGCCGCCGCGGTGATCGCCGTCGACACCGTTCCCGAGCGGCTGCGGATGGCCGAAACCTTCGGCGCCACCGCGGTCCACCTGACCGAGGGCGACCCGCGCGCCGCGGCAAAGGAGGTCTCTGAGGAGCGGGGGGTCGACGCAGCGATCGAGGCGGTCGGGCATCCCGACGCGCTCGAGCTTGCCTGCCGGATCGTCCGCAAGGCCGGGACCGTCTCGGTGATCGGCGTCTACTCCGAGCGGCTCGAGGTCCACATGGGGCTGATCTGGATCAAGTCGCTCACCATTCGCAGCGGGCAGGCCAACGTGATCGCCCACCTCGACTCGGTGCTGGCGGCACTCTCCTCGGGTGAGCTCGATCCCGCTCCCCTGGTCACCCACCACATGGGCCTCGACCAAGCACCCGAGGC
This sequence comes from Solirubrobacterales bacterium, assembly GCA_038222365.1. GTDB lineage: Bacteria > Actinomycetota > Thermoleophilia > Solirubrobacterales > 70-9 > JBBRHQ01. Next base: position 10,953 of record JBBRHQ010000002.1, on the reverse strand, counting down.
CTACGAAATCTACGATCGCCACGAGGCGCTGAAGATAGTCCTAAGGCCCTAGCGCTGGGGCGCCGTAGGGTGGAGGATTGGCACGTGGACTCGTTGCGGGGAAAGCTCCTGATCGCCGCTCCCAGCCTGTTCGACTTCTTCCGCCGTACCGTGATCCTGATGGTCGAGCACGGCGAGGAGGGCGCCTTCGGCGTGGTGCTCAACCGCCTCTCGGAGGCGACCGTCGCGGAGGCCGTTCCATCGCTGGCCGTGCTGGCCGACGCCGAGGAGATGGTCCGAATCGGCGGCCCGGTCGGACCGGAGTCGGTGGTCATCCTCGGGGAGTTCGAGGACCCCGGGGAATCGCCGAAACTCGTCTTCGGCGACCTCGGAGTCGTCGATCCCGGGGAGGATGCCGTCCTGCGGCGGGTGCGGGTCTACGCGGGGCACTCCGGCTGGAGCCCCGGCCAGCTGGAGAGCGAGCTTGATCGCGACGCCTGGCTGGTCGAGACCGCCGACCCGGATGATCCCTTCCTCGACGAGGACATCTGGCCGACGGTCCTGAGGCGCCGCGGAGGCGAGTACGCGCTGCTGGCCCGGATGCCCGACGATCCCTCGCTCAACTGAGCCCCGGGGCTGTCTCCGGCAGCCATTCCTCCGGCAGGCGAATCGGAATCTCCTCGCCGAAGCGCCCGCCGAAACGCTCGGCGTGGGCGGCAACCGGGCGACCCTCGAAGAGCCGCCTCAGGGACGGAAAGTTGAGGAGCACCCCGGTCGTCGGGGCCACCTGGAGGTCGGCGGCGTTCGCCACTTCTCCGCCCAGCACCCCGGAGGTGATCAGCGAGTCGACCCGATCGAGGATCCTCGGGAGGCTCTCCAGGTCGTCGCGGATCTGCTCCTCGTCGGCGCCGACCATCCGGGCGAAATAGATCGCCATGGGACGGGAGATGCCGCCCGAGAGCCCCGGCAACGGCATCCCCGAGCTCGCGGCGAGATGGGTGCGCAGCTCGCCGTCGTCGGTCAGCGCCCAGCGAAAGATCCGCCGCGGCAGCGGCTGGTAGACGCGCTCCGCCCAGCGCTCCGCCTCCTCGCATTCCCCCCGCCGGCGGGAGTCGGAGGGGAACAGCGGAGGCTCGGGGACGATCTGCTCGAGGGCGCGTGAGATCCGCAGCGTGCCCTGGACCCGGCTGCCGTCGATCTCCAGCGCGGGCACGGTGGAGCCGCGGAAGCGGTGTGCCCTGAGGACCAGTGGCTGCAGGCCCGGGAGGATGTTGACCACCTCGTGTGCGATGCCCTTGCGCTCGAGCATCAGACGGGCCGACCGGCCCGGGTGGGAGGGCGCTATCGAGTAGAGCTTCGCTCGCACCGGCCCAACCTAGCGCTCCTCGGCGGCGTCCGGCCCCGGGGCTTCGTAGGCTCTACGGCCCCGATGTCCCGGCCGACCCGGCACACCCACCCGCCCCTGAGGCGCGCCGATCTCGCCGCCGACCCGGTCGAGCAGTTCGGCCGCTGGTACGAGCAGGCGGTGAGCGAGGTGCCGCTGGCCGAGGCTATGACGCTCGCCACCGTCGATGCCGACGGCAGCCCCGACGCGCGCATGGTCCTGCTCAAGGGCCACGGGCCCGACGGATTCCGCTTCTTCACCAACTACGAGAGCGCCAAGTCGAGGGAAATCGCCGCCGATCCCCGCGGCGCCCTGGTGATCTACTGGCGAGAACAGGACCGACAGGTCAGGGTGCGGGGCGCGATCGAGCGGATCTCGGCGGAGGACTCCGACGCCTATTTCGCCTCCCGCGACCGCGCCAGCCGCCTCGGCGCCTGGGCCTCGCCGCAGAGCGCGAGCCTAGCGGACCGCGGGGAGCTCGACCGGCGCCTCGCCGAGACGGAGAAGCGCTGGGGTCCGGAAGAGGAGATTCCGCGCCCCGAGCACTGGGGAGGATTTCTGCTGCGCCACGACTCGGTCGAGCTCTGGCAGGGACAGCAGGCGCGTCTTCACGACCGCTTCATCTACCTCCGGGAGGGCGAGCGCTGGAGCATCCACCGGCTCGCCCCCTGATGACCCACGCCCCCGACAGGCTCACCTACGTCGGCCACTCGACCGTGCTGCTGGAGATCGGCGGCGCCAGGATCCTCACCGATCCGATGCTGCGCTCCCGCGCCGGGATCCTTCGCCGCCACCCGGCGGCGGTGGCGGCGGATACCTACGCCTCCCTCGACCTGGTGGTTATCTCCCACCTGCACCGCGACCACCTCGATCTGCCCTCGCTGCGCGCCCTGCCCCCCCGGACGCCGCTCCTCGTGCCGCGGGGCGGGGGCCGGCTCATCTCGGATGCCGGCCACGCGGAGGTGATCGAGATCGGAGTGGGCGAGACCTTCTCGCTCGGCTCGATCGAGGTGACCGCGGTGCCCGCCGAGCACGACAACCGCCGCGGTCCCTGGGGGGCGAGGGGGGACCCGCTCGGGTTCGTCCTTGATCGGCGATCCGGGGGGCGCGTCTACTTCGCCGGGGACACCGACCTGTTCGAGGGGATGGCCGGGATCGGCCCGCTCGAGCTGGCGCTGCTCCCGGTGTGGGGCTGGGGCCACAAGGTCGGCGCCGGGCACCTCGACCCGGAGCGGGCGGCCCGGGCGCTGTCGATGCTGAGGCCGCGCCTTGCGGTTCCGATCCACTGGGGCACCTATCACCCAGCTGGGCTGAAGCGGGCCCTCGGTCGCCTGCTGACCGACCCCCCTCGCGAGTTTGCGCGTATCGCGGCGGAGCTCTCGCCCGAGGTCCGGGTCGAGGTCCTCGAGCCGGGAGCCGAGCTGGCCCTGGAGGGGGCGGTCGGCTCGTGACCCCCTCCCGCGCGCTCCTCTCCCGCCTCCTCCGGGGCCTGGCGCTATGGGTCCTGACCGCGCTCGCCTTCTTGGCGCTGGCCGCGGTGGTCCCGGGCATCGGTGTGCCTCGCTTCGGCACCGCGCTATTGGCGACCGCGACGATCGCGGTGCTCAACGCGATCCTCTGGCCGCTCCTGATCCGGGTGGCGCTACCGCTGACGATCCTCACCTTCGGCCTCGCCTCGCTGGTCCTGAACGGGATCATCATCACGATCGCCCTGGAGATCGTCGACGGGGCCGATCCGACCCTGCTGGGGGCGATCGCGGTCGCCTTCTTTCTCGCCCTGGTCGAGATGCTCCTCACCCCGGCGGTCGGCCTCGACCCCGACGCCAGGGCGCTGCGAGTCGTCCGCCGTCGTGCCCGCAAAGCGCGCAGGAAGAACCTCACCGACGTCCCCGGGGTGATCCTCTTCGAGATCGACGGGCTCTCCGAGCCCGTCCTTCGCCGCGCTCTGGAGGAGGGCCACGCGCCGACCATGGCCCGCTGGATCGAGGACGGCAGCCATCGCCTGCTCGGCTGGGAGTGCGACCTCTCCTCGCAGACCGGGGCGAGCCAGGCCGGGCTCCTGCTCGGCAGCAACCACGACATGCCCGCCTTTCGATGGCACGAGAAGGACAACGGCCGGACGATCGTCTCCAACCGGATGATGGATGCGGTCGAGATCGAGCGCCGCCGCTCCGACGGCGGCGGGCTGCTGGCCGGCGGTGGTGCCAGCCGCGGCAACATGTTCAGCGGCGACGCGCCGCGCTGCTCGGTGACGATGAGCACGATCCGGGCGCCGGGGCGCACCGGCAGTGGCGAGTTCTTCGCCTACTTCGCCGACCCGTTCGGCTTCGCCCGCACCCTGCTTCTGTATTTCGGCGACGTCTTCACCGAGCGGCGGGCCTCTCGGCGCCAGCGGCGTGCCGGCGCCGAGCACGTCAACCGCGGCGGCCTCTACCCCTGGATGCGGGCCGCGATCACGGTGGCGATGCGCGACCTCAATGTCGCCCTGCTGATGGGCGACATCATCGAGGGCATCCCGGTGGTCTACTCGACCTTCGTCGGCTACGACGAGGTCGCTCACCACTCCGGCATCGCCGAGCCCGACGCCTTCGCCGTCCTGCGCCGCCACGACGCCGAGCTGGCGAGGCTCGAGCGGGCGGTGCGCCGCGCGCCGCGTCCCTACCACCTGGTCGTCCTCTCAGATCACGGTCAGACCCAGGGGCGCCCCTTCAGGCAGCGCTACGGGCTCACCCTCGAGCAGTTGGTCGAGGAGGCGATGGGCGGCGTCGACGTCTTCGCTCCGGCCTCGGTCGACGAGGGCTTCGCCACGGTGGGCGGGGCGCTGACCGAAGCTCGCGCCGAGGACAGCGTCGCCGGGCGGATCGTCGCCCGCGCCACCCGCAAGCGGCTGGTCGACGGCGAGGTCGCGCTCGGCTCCAACCGCGAGGCGATGGAGCAGATGAGGGCCGAGGCGGGCGCCGGGACGCCGGCGATCGTGCTCGCCTCGGGCGGCCTTGGGCTGATCACCCTGAGCGCCAGCCGCGAACGGATGACCGTGGGCGAGATCGGCGAGCTGTATCCGGGCCTGGTCGAGACGCTCAGCACCCAACCGGGAATCGGCTTCGTGATGGTCCGCTCCGATCAGGGACACGGGATCGTGATCGGCGCCTCCGGGGCCAGGAATCTCGAGGACGATGACGTCACCGGCGAGGACCCGCTGCGCCACTTCGGCGCCAACGCCGCCGATCACCTGCGGCGCACCGACGGCTTTCCCCACTGCCCCGACATCCTCGTCAACTGCGCCTTTTATGCCGAGGCCAACGAGGTGGCGCCGTTCGAGGAGTTCATGGGCTCCCACGGAGCGCTCGGCGGTTGGCAGATGCACCCCTTCGCGCTGGTACCCGCCGAGTGGAGTGCCGAGCCGGCGCCGATCGTCGGGGTCGAGGCGATGCACCTCGAGCTGCGGCGCTGGCTGGGCGAGACCGGGCTGGAGCTGCGCCCCCACCGCAACCAGGACTGAGCGGCGCCCGCGGCTATCGTGAGCCCGGGGAGATGAAGGTCCTCTACGGAGTAAACGGCGAAGGAATGGGGCACGCCACCCGCTCGGAGGTGGTGATCGACTCCCTGCTCGAGCGCCACCAGGTGCGGGTGTTCGCCTCCGGTGCCGCCTTTCGCCACCTGAGCAAGCGCCTTTCTGACGTGGACGAGGTGTTCGGGCCGACCTTCGCCATGGAGGAGGGGCAGATTCGGCGCTGGCAGACGGTGATGCAGAACGTCCGCAGCGCCCGCCAGGAGCTGCCCGACGGAATGAGAGTCTGGGCCGAGGAGGTGGACGAGTGGCACCCCGACGTCGTGATCAGCGACTTCGAGCCGGTCTCCGCCCGGTTCGCGTGGTGGGCCAGGACCCCCCTGATCGCGGTGGACAACATCAACGCGATCGACCGCTGTCGCCACGGCCGCCGCGTGATCGGCGCCGAGCGCGACGACTACCTGATCGCCAGGGCGCTGGTCAGGGGAATGGTGCCGGGGGCGGCCGAATACGTCGTCACGACCTTCTTCCAACCGCCGCTGGCGCGCAAGCGAACCACCCTGGTGCCGCCGATCCTCCGCCCCGAGATCGCCTCGGCGCGCAGCGAGCAGGGGGAACACCTCCTCGTCTACTGGGGTGGCGATGAAAAGCAGCTCGAGTCCCTGCGCGACAGCGGCGTGCGCTGTCTCGTCTACGGGATGCGCGGCGGACCGGAAGAGGTCAGGGTCGATGGCAACCTGGAGTTCCGGCCGGCCTCGAACGAGGGCTTCGTCGAGGCGCTGCGGACCTCTCGCGGGGTCGTCGCCGGGGGCGGCTTCTCCCTGCTCAGCGAGGCCGTGTACCTTGGCAAGCCGGTGCTGTCGGTCCCGCTCCGAGGACAGTTCGAGCAACTGATGAACGCCCGCTACCTGGAGGCGCGGCGCTACGGCCTCTGCGCGGAAGACTCCGGAGCCGGCCACCTTGCCCGCTTCCTCGAGGACTTGCCGGCATTCCGCCAGGCGTTGAGCACCTACCGCCAGGACGGCAACGTCATCGCCCTGAAGACGATCGAGGAGCGAGCTATGGCCGCGGTCGAGGCGAGGCCCTCGCCGGCCCCGCGGCGGCGAAAGCGTCGCAGGAAGGCTGTGCGGTGAGGCCCGCGGCGATCGGCGCACTCGGCGCACTCGGCGCAGCCGCGGCCGGCGCCGCCGTCTACAACGGCCAGGTCCCGACCTCGCAGCTCTACGGGCGGACGATCTTCCGAGCTCCGGAGGCAGGCAGGGCGATCGCCCTGACCTACGACGACGGTCCAAACCCCCGCCACACCGAGGAGCTGATGGATCTGCTCGAGCGCCACCGCGCCAGGGGGACCTTCTTCCTGGTCGGATGCTGGGCCGAGCGCGAGCCGGGATTGGTCCGCGAGGTCGTCGATCGCGGCCACGCGATCGGCAACCACACCTTCACCCACCCGACGATGCCGCTGCGCTCGGCGGCGGGCATCCGCGAGGAGCTGCGGCGCTGCCGCGAGGCGGTGGAAGTGGCGGGTCGCAGCTTCTCGGAGATCGACGGCTCCGCGCTGATGCGCCCGCCCTACGGGCGCCGGCGCCCGGGCACCCTGCGAACCATGCGCGAGCAGGGCTACGTGCCGGTGCTGTGGTCGGTCACCTGCTTTGACTGGCGCCGTCGCGAGACCGCCGATACGATCGCCAAGCGGGCCCTGAAGGCCCGCGGCGGGGACATCATCCTCCTCCACGACGGTGACCACAAGGTGCCCGATGGCGACCGCGCCGACTCCGTCGCCGCCACCGAGCGAACTCTGGAGACGCTCGGAGCCGAGGGCTACCGCTTCCTCACCGTGCCGGAGATGGTCGCCGCCGACTGAGCCGACGGCATCTGACCGCCGCCCCCGCATGGATAATGGCGTGGTGACGATCGGAGGCTCGATCTTTCTCATCGCCGTCGGGGCGATCGCCCGCTACGCGGTCAAGGACAGCTGGGCCGCTGTCGACATCCCGACCGTGGGGCTGATCCTGATGATCGCCGGAGCCGTCGGGCTGGTTATCGGGCTCTTCCAGGAGTTCGGCCAGCGGGACCGCACCCCGCCGCCCCGAGCATAGAAAGCGACGATCCGATCAGCCGGGGGGCGCAATGAAGAAGTGGGCGCCGATCATCATTCTCGCCGCGGCGCAGTTCGTGATGGTGCTCGACACCACTGTGATGAACGTCGCGATCTCGAACGTCGTCGCCGACCTCGACACCTCGGTTTCCCAGGTACAGCTGGCGATCACTCTCTACACGCTGGTGATGGCGGCGCTGATGCTGATCGGCGGAAAGCTCGGGGACATCCTTGGCCGCCGGCGGACCTTCGCGATCGGGCTGGGGATCTACGCCGCCGGCTCGCTGACCACGGCACTCAGCCCCAACATCGGCGTGCTCCTCTTCGGCTGGTCGGGGCTCGAGGGTATCGGCGCCGCACTGGTCATCCCGGCGATCGCCTCGCTCACCGCCGGCAACTACCAGGGGCGCGACCGGGCGATCGCCTACGGGGTGATCGGCGCGATGGCCGCGGTCGGAGTCGCCGCCGGGCCGCTGATCGGCGGGTTCGTCACCGAGGCCGCGAGCTGGCGCTGGGTCTTCGCCGGCGAGGTGGTGATCATCGCCGGGATCCTGTTCACGGTGAGGATGGTCGGCGACGTGGCCCGGGAGGGCCGCAAGCCGAAGCTCGACCTGGTCGGAGCGGCGCTCTCGGCCGCCGGCATGGCCCTGGTCGTCCTGGGGATCCTGCGGGCGCCGCAGTGGGGGCTGATCCGGCCCAAGGGGGCGCTGGAGATCGCCGGCACCGAGATCACACCGCTCGGCTTCTCGGCGGTCCCCTTCCTCGTCCTCGCCGGCTTCGGATTGCTCGTGGCCTTCTCGCGCTGGACCGAGCGGCGAGAACGGCGCGGAAAGGACCCGCTGTTGCGCCTTGACCTGTTGCGGGTCCTACAGCTGCGGGCGGGCCTCTCGATGCTTGCCGCGCAGCAGCTGATCCTCAACGGGATCTTCTTCATCCTGCCGCTCTACCTGCAGGTGGTGCTGGGCAAGGACGCGCTGGAGACCGGGGTCCAGATCCTGCCGATCTCGATCGCGATGCTGATCTCCGTCGCCGTGGCGCAGCGGCTGGCGACCCGGATCTCGCCGCGGCGGATTGTCCGGATCGGGCTCTGCGCGATGCTCGGCGCGGCGATCGTCCTGATGGCCTCGATAGACGTCGAGCTGAACGGGGTGTGGTTCTCGATCGGCCTGGCGCTTTTCGGCGTCGGGATCGGCATGCTCGCCTCCCAGCTCGGCAACGTGATCATGTCCTCGGTCGGGCCTGAGCGTGCGAGCGAGACCGGCGGCCTGCAGGGAACGGCGCAGAACCTCGGCGCATCGCTGGGCACCGCGATGATCGGCGCCGTCCTGCTCGCGGGGCTGGCGGCCTCCGCGCAGAAGGCAATCGAAGAGGACCCCGCAATCTCCGGCCCGGTCAAGGAGCGGGTGAGCGAAGCGACGGCCGCCGGGATCGAGTTCGTGCCCAGCTCCGAAGTGCACGCGGCGGTCCGCGAGGCGGGGGTGCCGCCCCGCCAGGCCGACGCGATCACGGCCCACTACGCCGACTCGCAGCTCTTTGCGCTGAAGGAGGCATTTGCCGCGGCGGCGCTCTTCGTCGGGATCGGCTTCCTCTTCACGCGGCGCCTCCCGAACCAGCCCCTGGCCGGCCCGAGCGAGGGGGAGGCCTCGCGGCCCGAGCCCGGGGCAGCGTAGGCTTCCCACGGCGTGGCAACCCATCTCAACAATCACCACCGCCGCACGGTCGAGGAGATATTCGCCCACCCGACCAGCGCCAACATCGAGTGGCGCGACGTGCACTCGCTGTTGGCCGCGGTGGGAGAGGTCACCGAAGAGCACAACGGCAAGCTCAAGGTCACCCTCGGTCCGGAGACCGAGGTCATCCATCCGCCGCACGGCAAGGACATCGACAAGCGCCTGGTGGCCGACCTGCGGCGGATGCTGACCGAGGCCGGCCTCGCCCCCGACGGCACCCCCGGGACCGTCGATCAGCGCGACCGCGACCACGGCGACTCGCGCTGGGGCAAGCCGACCGACTAGGTATCGCTCGTCCCGCCGGCCGCGTCCGCCTCCTGCCACTGCTCGTAGAGTCGTTCGATCGCCTCCTTCGCGTCGCGGTGGCGCGCCGTGGCCCGCTCGGTCCGGCCCGGGCTGGCCCACATCGCCGGGTCCGCCAGCTCGTCCTCGACCTCCCGCAGCTCCGCCTCGGCCTGCTCGATCCGCCGCTCCAGGCCGGCGATCCGGCGCAGGGCGTTCTTCGAGGGGCCGGCGCGAGGTCGCTGGGGGCGGGCGTCACCGGTCGCCGCTGGGGCCTCGGCCTCGCGGCGCGCCGCCTCGCGCTCCTCGCGTTCGCGCACGTATGCGGCCCAGCCACCGAGGTAGCTGCGCAGCTCTCCCTCCTCGCAGGCCAGCGTCCGGCTGCCGACCGCCTCCAGCAGTGCACGGTCGTGGGAGACCAGCAGCAGCGTCCCCTCGAAGGCGGTGAGAGCATCCTCGAGCGCCTCGCGGCTCTCCAGGTCCAGGTGGTTGGTGGGCTCGTCGAGGACCAGCAGGTTGGCGCCGGAGGCGACCAGGATCGCCAGCGAGAGGCGGCGCTGCTCGCCGCCTGAGATCTCGGTCAGCTGCTTCTCGGTCTCGGGACCCGAGAAGAGGAACGCCCCGAGCAGGTCGCGGGTCTTCTGGGTGCTGAGTCCGGTCTCACGCTGCACCGCCTCGAGCACCGTGCCCTCGCCGGCGGCCTCCTCGGCGTGCTGGGAGAGATAGCCGAGATGAACCCTGTGCCCGAGGCGCACGCTACCCGAGGCCGGCGGGCGCCGCCCGGCGATCGTCTCGATCAGGGTCGTCTTCCCGGAGCCGTTGGGACCGACCAGGACGACGTGCTCGGCGCGCTCGAGGTGCATGTTTGCCTCGCCGAGCAGGGTCCGCCCCGGGACCTCGATTCGGCCGTCCTTCAACTCCACCACTACCCGCCCGGAGCGCTCCGGGGCGGCGAAAGAGAAGCGCAGGTCGCGGCGATCGCGGCGGTCGTGGACGGCGGAGTCTCGCCTGATTCTCTCGATCTTCTTGACCCGCGACTGGGCCTGGCGGGCCTTGCTCGCCTTGTAGCGGAAGCGCTCGACGAAGCGCTCCATCCGGGCGATCTCCGCCTGCTGGCGCTCGATCGTGCGGCCGAGGGCGAGCTGGCGTGAGGCCTGCTCGGTGCGCCAGGCGTGCCAGGGCCCGGCGAAGTAGCGACCGCGGCCAGCCTCCAGCTCGAGCACCGAGGTGCCGACCGACTCCAGGAACCAGCGATCGTGGGCGACCAGGACGATCGCCGCCTCGAGCCCGCAGAGGTAGCTCTCCAGCCACTCCAGGGTGGGGATGTCGAGATGGTTGGTGGGTTCGTCGAGGAGCAGCAGGTCGGGCCCGCTGGCCAGGGCCCGGGCCAGCGAGGCGCGGGTCAGCTCCCCGCCCGAGAAGGTCGAGAGCGCCCGGCCGGAGTCGCCGTCGGTGAACCCGAGCCCGTGAAGCACCGCCAGCACCCCTTCGCGCCAGCGGTAGCCGCCGGCCAGCTCGAGCCGCTGCTGCGCCGCCGCGTAGGCGCTCATCACCCCCGGGTCGGAGCCGGCGTCACCCAACTCGGACTCCAGCCGCGCCAGCTCGGCCTCGGCCTCGATCGCCCCGGCACGGCCCGAAAGGACGTATTCGCCGAGTGAGGCACCCGTCTCGCGCGGGGGGCGCTGGTCGTGGAGCGCAACACCGGCGCCCTTGCCGAGCGCCAACCTGCCCGAATCGGGTGCCAGCTCCCCGGCAAGGATCCGCAGCAGGGTCGTCTTGCCGGCGCCGTTTCGGCCGGCCAGCGTCATCCGCTCGCCGGCCTCCAGCTTGAACGAGACGTCCGCGAACAGCCGCCTGTCGCCGACGAAGACCTCGAGCGCTGTCGCTGTCGCAATCGCCATCGTTGCCGACAAGGTGCCAATTCCAGCAAGACGAAGCGGTCTGAGCGATCTGGCAGGAACCGGGAGCGCTGACC
>JBBRHQ010000001.1:0-34287 GCA_038222365.1 Solirubrobacterales bacterium | reverse complement strand
GGTGAAGCAGGGCTAGTCCCCGAGCGAGGTGGCCCCGAGACGATCGGGTCGGCCGGCGAGTCGGGTACGCAGCCGCTGCCGCACTGCGAGGATCGACCAGAACCGACGGCAGAGCCATCGGCCGAGGCGAGAGAGAAGCGGCTTTCCGCGCAAGCCCGGGTAGAGGGGCCCGAGGGACGCCGCTCGAGCAAGGTTGAAGGCCTCGACCTGAGCCGCGCCGCCGGCGGAGCGCGGTCGATAGAGAAAGCCCCGCTCGTCCGCCGCATCGTGATAATGGAGGATCAGCGGAGGTGAATCCTCGCAGAGCTCGGTGCAATCCACCGGCATGTGGGTCGGGAAGTTCATCGCCAGGGGCAGCGGCTCGACGCCGAGGCCGCTGCGGGCCAGACAGAAGGCCAGCGAAAGCTGATCTGCGAAGAAGTGAAGGTGCCTTGGGATCAGTCGAGAATCGCCTCCGAGAGCCTCGGTCACCCATCGGTGGGCGCTGAGCCATTCATCCTGGAACTTTTCACAGAACGCTCGTGGCACGGTCAGGACCCCGCTGTTGAAGCATCGGGGGATCTCCGGCCGAGCAGCCGGGACGCCCGAGCCTGACCCCGGCGCGGGGCCCGCCAGGGCGCGACAGAGGCGCCGCCAGTCAGCATGGGAGAGCAGGTCATGGTCGACCGGCTTCGCGCCGATCGCCGTCGAGGGAATTCGGGGAGAGGGATCGCCGACCACAACGGTGTCGCAGTCGAGCGCCACCAGCAGGTCGAAATCGAACGACTCGTGCAAATCGAGCATGCGGAGCTTGTTCTGCGGGCCACGATCGCCCAGAGGTGGGACCGAACGTGTCTCGGCCCCGAGCTCGGAGAGGGCGGCCTCGGCCTCCGCCGGCACCCGATCGACGTAGTTGACGACGAATCGGGCCGTCTTGCAGCTCCCCCCGAACTGCCGCAGGGAGAGGACGAGCCCCTGCACGCTGGAAAGCCACCGGGGGTCGTTCTCGGAGAGGCAGGAGAAGAGGAATTTGGGCGGGGTGTCTGTCGCGACGCTCATCCGACACCCCTCAGCCGGCCCCTGCCACCGAGGGCAAACAGCTTTGGAGCAAGCCCCGGCGAGATGCGCCGCAGTATCGATCGTCCCAGCTCGCGATCCCTGGGCAGGACACCGCCGATCAGGAGCACGCAGGTTGCGTAGGCGGCCGAGCCGACGAGCAGCGCGGCCAGCAGGCCGGCCGGCTGCGCGATTGCGGTGTCGAGCAGCCGGGCGGCGGCGAAGCCGACCAGATAGGCCGGGACCAGGGCGATTATCTGCCGGTGGGGCCAGTATTCGAAGATGGTTTCCTCGAAGTGGCCGGCGACGTACCTGAACTGGGCCACCAGCTGCACGGCAAAGCCCAGGACGACCGCAGCTGCGGTTCCCGTGATCCCGATCGCGATCGTCAGGCCGACGCTCGCGCTCAGCGTCACCACCAGGCGCACGACGGAGAGCACGGAGGTGAGCGTCGGGCGATTTACGGCGAGCAGGGCCTGCGTCTGGAAGATCATCGTCGTCGCCAGTGCGGGGACGAACAGCAACAGGACCAATGCGTCGCTCGCCCGGGAGAAGCCCGGCCCGAAAAGGCCCATGACTCCATCGGAGGCGCCACCCGCCACAGCGGCGGGAAGCAACATCACGGTGACCGCGTATCGGGTCGAGTCGGTCAGGGCCCGCTGAAAGCCGCGTCGATCATCGGCCGCCCACCGTTGGACGAGTGTGGGGAACAGCATCTCCGCCAAGCGGATGTTCAGGTCCAGGGTTCGTTTTCCGAGCGTCCAGGCGATGTTCCAGGCTCCCACGGTCGCGACCGAGCTGAACAGCCCCAGGATCCACGTCCCGGCTTCCGCACTCGCCCCGTCGGCCAGCGATCCAGGTGTGACCCGGAGCCCGAACCAGAGGATCTCCGGCAGCGTCCGCAGCCCCGCTCTGAGCTCTGAAGCCGGCACGATCAACCTCATCCATCTGCGCACCGAGATGATCCGGTGAATCAGGGAGGTCAGGGCCGCGGCCAGCACAGCGAGAATCAGGCACCAGACGGAATCTGCGATCAGGTTCGCGGCCGCCGCGAAGACCATGAATGCCACCGCTTGATGGAGGCGGATCCAGAAGAGCTGCCGCCCCGCTCGGAATGCGGAGAAGGCCCCGTCGAGGTTCCAACCTGTGTTGATCACAACCAGGTAGCCGCCCAGGCAGGCGACGGCCGGCCCGAACAGCTCCGGCTGGTCGATTGGGCCGTTGAAGAGCAGGTAGGTGATTCCGGCACCGACGGCCGAGACCACCGCCGTCAGAGCCACCGAGAATGCGAGGACGGCGGCGAAGATCCCGGTGATCTCAGGAGAGCGGGGCGCCAGCGGGTTCAACGCCCTGATCAGCCCCGGCCTCTCCCGCACTGTCGAGAAGAACCAGACTATTCCCATCGGGGCTGTGGCCAGCGCGTACTGGCCTATCACCTCGATCCCGTAGAGGCGGGCGATCAGGATGCTCGAGACGATTCCGATCACTCCACCGACCGCAGCGCTGATCGCTGCGAAGCCGAAGCCCTCCCGGAACGAGGCCCGCGCCTGGATTGGGTTCACATCGACCAAGTCTCGAACTCCATGCCCGTTTGACCGCGCAATCGCTCCACCTCCGGCGCGAGCAGCCCCTTTAGGGCGAGGACGGTCGAATCCCGCAGCGGAGGCGTGATCACGCTCCGTGACAGCAGCCGCCGAAGCGAAGGCGCCGCCCTCTGCCGCACGCCAACCGGCAGGGTGTGTCCGGCGGGCACGAGCACTCGATCCCAGAGCAGGGCGCCGCCCCTCGTCAGGGCCTGCTTGTCGCGGCGCGTGTTGAGCCGGCTCTCGAACTCAGGCGAGCGATAGTGAGGGTCGACACCGAGGAAGCCGAATGTTTTCTCGATCGCCTCTCGGCGCCGCGCGCTGAGGTCGTGCATGTCCAGCACGAGAAGCTGGTCGGCGGAGAAATACTCGAGGTATTGCTCGACCTGTGTCGCGTATCTGCTGGCACAGACGAGGCGATGATCCGGGCGCTCGTAATCCGTCAGGGCCTCTTCCAGAGGCATGCGATCGCCGTCCTCCTGGGTCTGGGCCCAGTGGGCGACGATCCGCTCAATCGGATCGCGCACCAGGTAGATCAGCTTCACCTCGGGAAGAATCGAATGAATCCGACTCGGAACGTCGGGGAGGTAGGGGAAATGGGTGTATGAAGGGGTCGCTTCGCCGCGGACCGCGGCGCTGGGATCGAACTGCTGCTCGTACCACCCCAGGCGCTCGCGCCAGTCGTCACGCCAGAAGAAGCGCATCTCCTTCGGCGCCCCGGGCCCACCATCGGGACGGGCCATGAACACGTCGGGATGCTGATCCAGATAGAAGTGAAGGCTGGTCGTACCGCATTTCGCGGCGCCGATGATCAGCAGGTTGGGTAGAGCGGCACCCATCACGCCGCATCTCGAGCCAGGTGTCGGCCCACCGGTGCGGCCCGGTCGCGGCCCTCGGCGATCAGCCGCCGGCAAAGCGTCCAGGCTCCCGCCCTATGGCTGGCCGTGCCGGCGGCCGGGGGCGCCGCGGGCGGGGCGATCAGGACGTCGACGGTGTCACCCCCAACCCCGGTCGGAGACGAGCGCAGGTTGCGCCCGTCGAGCTCCCATCGGGTTGAGACGTCGCCGATCGAGACGGTCCCCTCGGAAGCGCCGTGGATGGCCGGCATCTCGACCGATATCTCCGAGACGCCTTCGGGCAGCCGCAGCCGCGCCTGTCTGGAGAGCATCCGGACCCTCAGCAGGGATCCGGTCCTTCGCTGCAGGTAGTTGGTTCGGGCGATCTCGCCGAGGGACATCCAGCGCACGTCTCCGAGTCGATCGATTTCCCCAGCGACGGCCGCCAGCAGGTCGGGCCCGTCGGCGAGGTCGTCGTGATGGCCGTAGAGCACGAGTGGCTGGCCGAGGAACGCTCTCAGAATCAGGTCATCGCGTTCCGCCCGCAGGCTTTCCCGCCGGATCACCGGCAGCCCCCCGCTGACCAGCTCTGCGAGCTCCCACCCGGCCACCGGCCTCTCTTCCTCCGGCCTGAACCGCCACGGGTTCGCCCGATCTATGACCAGGGCTTCGAAGCCGAGCCGCAGCATCGCCTCGGTGCTCAGCGCCGAGCAGCGCTCATGCGGGGCGACCATCACGCGGTCGACCCGCACGCCCGCCCGGCGCTCCAGGCTCGCAACTCGTCGCAAAGCCAGGCCAAGCTCCCGGCGAGCCTCGTTGGTCGAGCGAAATCGCTCCAGCTCGTGCTTTGAATGAGCGAGCCCGTGAATGCACAGCGAGACCGATTCGCGGGCTTCCGCGAAGACGCGGGCCGCCGAGCCGCTCACCGGCCAGGAGTCGAGCGGAACCGAGCCTATCGCGACGTGGTAGCCGTGCTGCGCCGCGTGCGACGCGAGATCGCGGAAGTTGATGAAGCCGTAGGTCGGCCGGCGCAGGTTCGGGTCGTCGATCACGATGCTCGCTCTCAACGGCGGCCGCGACCACTGATGGGGTTCGCTCAGCTCGCGCAGGAAGACCGCCAGCGGCAACATGGAGAGGAACCGACCAACACGCAGCTGCGCCCTGAGGGGAAGGGATGAGTCGTGCTGCTGCACCGGGCTGAGCGCCACCCGGTCGACCCGGGCCTCGCCCTCGCCGCGTCTGGTCCAGACCGGCCCGTTCGGGCCGGTCGCCAAGACTTGCTCTCGGGATCCGACCGTCAACGGCATCAGCCTCGCCGCTCGGGCGTCGTGGAGCGATGCGCCGCGCAAGCACGGGTCCAGCGCCGGGCTCGAAGCGAAGCGGACCTCATCCTGGCGATCGGCCAGATTCCGCTCGCTGGCCCCCGGAGCCGCAATCAGACAGGGGCGCGCCGGAGGATCGAGGGAATCACCGAGTATCAAGGCTCCGTCGAGGCCTTGCTCATCCGACGGCGCCCGCGACTCAAAGCGGACTGGAAAGACGACCTCCAGCGCCTCGAAGAGCCCCCGGTTTTCCTCAAGCGCCGCGGCCGGCGTGACTCCAACCAGACTCCTGGAGGGGTGAATTGGTGGGTGTGGCGGGCTCACCGGAGCTCACCCGAACCGCTTCGCGCCAGAGGAAGGCCGCTGGCCCAGACAATGCCGGCCCAGGTCCACAGGACGACCGGTGAAAATGGGCCCTCGAGCGGCGTAAAGAACATCACGACTGCCCACATGGTCGCCATCGCAAAAAGCCCGATGCGCCACGACAAGGCCCCGGGGGCCGAGCGCCGGGCGACCGCTCCACCTATAGCGACCACGCCGGCCGCGATCCACAGCGTGACCCCGAAAAGGCCCAGCTCGGCCGCGTTGGCGAGGTACGCGTTATGCACCGGCACCGTGCATTGCGGATTTGACCCGTCGGTGGTCTGTCTCGCGGCGGCCGACACCGCGTCGCAGCTCTGCACCCCGACCGCCGTCAGGGGGCGATCCGCGGCCTGCCAGAAGTAGGGGGGGCTGACATCCGTAAAGCGCCCCCAGCCGAAACCGAGCAGCGGTCTTGCCTCAACCATGCGGAGAGCCGCAACGTTCAGGTTCTCCCGGTCCCAGACGGAGCTCTTCTCGCTTCCGCGCTCGTCGATCCTGCCGGCGAGTCCCGGCACAAGCCCGATGACGAGCATCACCGCCAACGGTATTCCTATCACCGCCGGTACCAGCATTCCCCGGATCGGACGGAAGACGAGGAGAGACAGGAATATCGCCAACGCCGCCCCCACCCAAACCCCGCGCGAGAGGCTGAAGAGGCAGCCGCCGAAGCACAGGCAGACGACAAGCCAGCAGAGACACCTGAATAGTGCGCCGCTTCTCCACGTTGTCGCCGCGACGGCCGCGGCGGCTCCGCAGATGAACAGGGCAATGCCGTTCGCCTCCGCCTCGAGGAAGGGCCCTCGAGCCCGGCCGACGTGGTAGCCGAGGTCGGGGTCGGTGATGTAGTGCGGAAAGACGAGTGCCTGCGGTCCGACGGTCTCGAGCAGCGCGGTCAGGCCCAGGTACCCGCCGAGTGCCACCAGGACGCCGAGGAAGATCCTCCGGTGCCTCTCGCCGGGGAAGGCAAGCGGTGCAATCGTGAACATCAGGAATGGGGCGACGCCGAAACGGTCGAAGAGCCGGAAGAAATCGGAATTCGAGAACAGCGTTCCGGATGCCAGGGCTGAGCCAATCGCGAAGGCGATTGCCGACACCAGCAACCAGTGGACTGGCTCGAGCCGCAGGGTTTCTCGGTGACGCGCGCCGGGAGCCCGAAGAAGAAGCGCGCCGGCACCTGCCACCAGCATCAGGCGGTCGGGTGTGACGGGCAGGTATCCGAGCGGCCCAAGCTGCCCCCAGTAGCCGCCGAAGACGGACAACGCAACCGAGCCGCTCAGCGTCCAAGCCGGCTCGACGTTCCAGGCGAGATAGGCACCGCTGGCGAGTCCGAGCAGTCCGAGCAGCATCAACAGCGGCAACGCTCCTCGGTTGACAGCGACGGCCGCAATCGCAGCGGCAACGAGTCCGGCTGTCGCCAGCCCGGCGCCGCGCGAGCCCGGCTGAATGCGGGGGCTCTGGGTATGGTCAGCCAAAACCGGGCCAGCCGTTGGCGCGGATGCTGGCGAGGGTGGCGCCGACAGCGATGCCGATCAGCAGGCCGATGAAGCCCAGAAGCTGGAGCTTGCTGGTGCGATCGCTCGAGGCCTGTCCCGCCGGGCTCAGGACCTGCAGCCTGCTCGCCGAGGCACGACCTTCCTGGCTTGCCTTATAGGCGGCGCTAGCCGCCCCGGCCACCAGCTCGGCCGCGTCGCGGGTTGCGCGAGCCTTATTCAAGTCGGCCGAATCGGAGCCGGAGGCCCCTAAAGCCTTCACCCTGGACCTGAGGCGATTGACCCGTACGGTGGCGGCCCGAAATTTCTTGAGGAGCGGTTCCTGGGTGGCGCCTTCGCCATCGTTGACCCCGTTGACGTAGGCGATTAGGGCTGCACTCGTCGCGTTGGCGAGGGACACCGCGGAGGATGCACTCGTGCTGACCGCCTGGATCCGCACCACGGGGCTGCCCACGGTGGAGGAGGCCGTGATGTTGGATCTGACCTCGCCCTGGGGCAGATCAAGCCGGCGGGCGACCCGACGCACCACGCCGGGTGCATTTACTGCCTGGCTGAAACCTGATGCCAGCGATTGGCTGTTGGCGGCGAATCCAGCGAGCCCGGCCGCCCCCCCGGCGGTTTCACTGATCGCCAGCTTGGCCTCTGCGGTGTAGTCCGGATTTCGGAGAAACCCGGCCGCGATCGCGAGAGCTGTGATCAAAACGACCGCTATCGCGAAGGTCGCCCAATGCCATCGGATCGCCTCGGCAAAACCGATCCTTCTCGAGGGATGTGGCGGCGGAGCGCTGGGTTCGGCGATATCCGGCGCCGGTCTCGCCGGGGCTGCACCCGGTGGCGCGCCCGCTGCGCTCACGGTGACGCCGCCGTCCAGTTCGTCGAGGCTCGCCATCTCGCGGGGCTCCGTCATCGGCCCGTCCCCATCGCCGCCTACGTCCCCATCGCCGCCTCCGTCCCCATCGCCGCCTCCGCAGCGATCGCTCGTGTGCGTAGCAGGCGCCGGGCAACTGACTCGGCCGTCCGTACCGAATCCCCGGCAAGTCCTGAGGGGCCGACGGACGTCGCTGCCAGCTCCCGCTGGAGCAGCGCGTGGTCATAGCCCATCACCTCGAGGCGCTGCGGTCCGATCCAATCGAGGTAGCGGCGGCACCAGGCCCTGCGCAGCGGGTTGTGGATCGCCCGCTTCCACTTCGTCAGCGGCTCGAGGCTCAGCTCCGAGTACCGAGCCGCGCCGTGCTTGTCGCCCAACCGGCCGGCCAGGGTCACCTGACCGAAGTCATCGAGGAAGGCGGGGTCGAACTCGAGATCGAGGAAGTCCATCAATCCCGTCCACGCACCGGCATCCGCCGAGGCCAAGTCCTCAAAGCGGACCGAGCGGACACGATCCGGATGTGACTCGATCGAGGAGACTAACGCCTCCAGAGCGCCGTAAAGGCTCTGCGGATAGCGGTCCGGTTCCCATCGCCCGTCACAGAAGGTCTCGACGATCGACGCAACCACCGCCAGCGGGTTCCGCCAAAGGGCGATGAACTTGGCCTCCGGGAAGGTCTGCGCCAACTCGGGCAGGAAATGCGCATAGGGCGGGGTCTTGTCTAGGAAATAGATGGCACCGTGATCGGCTGCCTGCGAATACAGCTTCACTGCGAAGTCATGCACCGCCTCGCGATAGGAATCGATCCCGGCGGGCAGCTCCCGGTTGAAGTCCGCGATCCCCGCGGCCGCGGTCACATCCCAGGCGCCCCTCGAGGGCAGGGGCTCGACCGGAGTTGCAGCGAGGTATGGCATTAGCAACCACGTTTCGGATGCGGTCGCAACCTGCGGGCTGCGGGCGAGAACGCGCTGGACCAGGGTCGAACCGCTGCGCGGCAGCGAGAGCAGGAAGAGTGGTCGGATCTGATGCGCGGTCTCGTTCATGGGCGAGTCAGCCTGTTTTGCACGGCTGTAACCGATTTCGGCTAATTCCCGTACTCAATTCTCTCTATCGGTAGGATCGGCGTCGCCCCTGAGCCCCCATGGGCGCAGGGATGCAAGTAGCCGGGCTCGGCGCCGGCCCCCAAGAGCCATGAAGATCGCCTACCTGGTTGGCCACTACCCGTCCATCTCCCACACCTTCATCCTGCGTGAGGTGGAGGGCCTGCGGGCTCGCGGTGTGGAGATCGAGACGATCTCTGTTCACCGCGCGGCCGACGACCAACTGCTGACCGACGCCGCAGTTCGGGAGCACGCCAGCACATACACGGTCCTGCCGCCGCGATGGGCAGAGTTGGTGCGTGCCCATCTCTCTGCATTCGTCCGCGCGCCCTCCGCCTATCTCTCGACCCTTGTCCTGGCGCTTCGCCTCAGCAGGCCCGGACTTCGCGGCCGCCTCTGGCAGCTGTTCTATTTCGTCGAAGCAATGGTCGTCTGGAGGCGGTGTGAGTCGCGTGGGATCCACCATCTGCACGCCCAATTCACCAACCAGGTGACCGACATCGCACTCCTGGTCAAACGGTATGAGTCCGGCGCGACCCCCCCATGGACCTGGAGCTTCACCGTCCACGGCCCGGATGAGTTCTACGAGGTGTCCCGCTTCAACCTTCGCGCCAAGGTCAAGAGCGCCGACTTCGTCGTCTGCATCAGTGACTTCGCCCGCAGCCAGCTGATGGCCCTGGTCTCCGAGGAGCACTGGGGCAAGTTGGAGGTGATCCATTGCGGGATCGACTCCGAGGTGTTCTCGCCGCCGGCTGAGCGGAACGGCGCGACGGGCCTCAACCTGCTCAGCGTCGGGCGCCTTGTCCCGTTCAAGGGGCAGGGGTTGCTGATCGAGGCGGTCGCGGCGCTCGTCGGGCGCGGGATCGACGCCCGCGCGACGGTGATCGGCTGGGGCGAGAGCCGGCCAAGCCTCGAATCGCTCGCCGCGGAGCTCGGAGTCGCCGACCGAATCCATTTCACGGGTGCGGTCGGCCAGGACGAGATCTTGGGCTATCTCGAGTCCGCCGACGCCTTCTGCCTGCCGAGCTTCGCCGAGGGCGTCCCCGTCTCGCTGATGGAGGCGATGGCGATGGAGCTGCCCGTGGTCAGCTCGCGGATCATGGGCATCCCCGAGTTGATCGAGGACGGAGTCAGCGGAAAGTTGATAGCCCCGGGCAATCTGGGGCAGCTGACCGCCACCCTCGAGGGCCTGGCCGCCGACCCGGGGGAGCGCCGGCGCCTCGGGGAGGCCGGGCGGCGCAGGGTGATCGAGCACTACGCGATCGGCGAATCGACGCGGCAGCTGAATCACCTCTTCTCCGAGCGGATCGCCGCCGCCGAGCGCGGCGATGATCGCTGATCCTCCGGCTCCCCGGCGATCACCCGCTCGGCCCGCCAGAGGTGGGTGCAGGCGAGCAGCTGCGCGGCGATCACCCAGCGGATGTGGGGAAGCGGGTTACTCCAGTGGCGGCGCCGCTGGAACATGAACAGCCCGTCCGGGCGCCGCATGTTCCGCAGGGACCAATCGAAGACCCGGCGCGCCGGCTCGATGTAGGCGGGGTCCTCGGTGGCGGCGATCGAGAAGGTCTGAATCGCCTGGGCGACCGACTGGGAGTCGATCGGGTAGACCTTGTGGGAGAAGTACTTGGGGGTGCCGTCCGGGAGGATCAGCTCGCGGCGATAGAACTCCAGGCCGCGGTGGATCGCCTCGGGCAGGCGGTCGTCGAGCCCGGCATCGGCACAGACCCGCAGGGAATCGAGGACGTAGCCGTGGTGGTAGCCGTCGACCCAGGCGAGGTCGGGCCGCTCTCCGTAGAGCCAGGACCCATCGGGGCGCTGGCAGGAGAGCGCGTACTCGATCCCCGCCTCCGCCGCCGGGCGGAACTCCTCCTCGCCGCCGTGCCGGAGGAGCCGCGCGAGCACCGCGCAGACGTGCGTATTGGCGTTCTGGATCGGGGCCCGATCGCCGACGATGTATCCGAAGTAGGCGCCCCGATCGGCCTCGGTCTGGTGGATGCGGCGCAAGAAGAAGCGACCGGCGCCCATCGCCTCCTCGAGTAGCTCCTCCTCTCCGGTGCGCTCGTAGGCGTCGAGCAGCGCGTTTGCGGCAAATGCGGTGGCGATCGTGTTGGGGGCGGTCTTCGAGTAGAAGAAGACCCGGGACTGAGTGTCGAAGTGGTAGCTCCAGCAGGGTTCATTGAAGTCATCGCAGCGCAGCGCCCGCAGGGCTTCGAGCGACTTCGCGAGCCGGGCCTCGGCGATCCGCCCCGGCAGATAGCCGTCGCGGGCATAGCTGGAGATCGCCCAGGCGATCGTCGCCGCATTGAGGCCCGGCTCGATCCCGAGCCAGGGCCGCAGGTCGACCGGGGAGCGCTTGACCGCCTGGATGATCGCCTGCCTGCCGCGAAACGAGTGTTGCAGCGGGGTCACCAACCGGGTTGCGTTCAGCCCCTCATAAGGATCGCTGCCGATCCAGCCGTGGCGATCGCCGTAGGCCTCCAGGGTCCGCAGGACCTCCACCAGTTGCCCGCGCCGTTGCTCGGCTTGCCGTTGCGTGGCCGGGCCGCCGGCCGCAGCGGTGGCGAGGGCGGGCGAGCCGGAATCGGCGCCAGAGACCCGGGCGCCGGTGGCGCCGAGGACGGCGAGCAGGCGCCGCTGCTGCTCGCGTCTCACAAAGGCCCGGAAGGAGCTGTCCTCGACTCGCTCGGTCGGCCCGAGCGCCGCCCGCAGATAGCCGTAGAGAAAGGCGGCGCCCCCGATCACCGGCGGCCGCGAGCGCACCGCCAGCAGCAACGATCTCAGCGCGGCCCAGAGCAATCCGTAGCCGACGATGTAGTGGGTGGCACCGTGGCGGGCACGGCCGTGGAGGGTCCCCTGTCTGCTGCCCATCGGTCGCAGGTGGCGGACGGGGAGCTCGTCGAAGGTGCGGGCCCGGTAGCCGCTCATCCGGGCGTAGGTGACGGTGATCGGGTCGGACCCGAGCCGGTCCGGAACGCCTCCGATCTTCTCGAAGCACTCGCGGCGGTAGATCCGGGCCAGGCCGGTGGCGTGATCCTTCGGCGTCGGAACCACGCTCCAGACGCCACCGGAGCGCTCGGTCAGCGCGCCGCCGGCGACCCCGAGACTCGGATCGGTCGCGAATCGCTCCAGCATCCCCGCGAGGTGATCAGGCGGCAGCACCGTGTCGCCGTCGAGCTTGCCGATGTGGCTGAAGGAGCGCCAGTCCACGGTCCCGAGGGCCCAGATGTAGGCGCGCTCGACCGCGGCGGCGGCGAGGCGGTCGCCGCCTCCCTCGGTCAGACCGCGGGGCACCGAGAGGACCCGCATGAAGGGGATCTGCGGCTCCAGCTCGCGCAACCGTTCGAGGGTCTGATCGCCGGAGTCGTCGTCGACCACCAGCCAGAGGTCCGGCGGCCGTGTCTGGGCCGCGACGGCGCGAGCCACCTCGACGATGTGCTCGGCCTCGTTGTGGACCGGCGAGACGAGCAGGATCCGGGTCCCGGACGCAGAGTCGCCGTTGGCCCCCAGGGCGGGGGCGCTCTGCAGGCTAGAGGAGCTCATAGGCCCCCAGCAGCTCGGCCTCGGAGTGCTCCCAGACGAGCTGATCCGCCCGCGCGATCGCCAGCTCGGCCAGCTCCCGGCGGAGATCGCCGTTCCACGCCAGGCGGACGATCAGGGCCGCAAACCCGTCGAGATCTCCGCAGGGTGCGTAGAGCGCCGCGTCTGCGGCGGTGCGCCGAGTCTCGGTCAGCCCGAACGCCACCACAGGGCGACCGGCGGCGAGGTACTCGGTGACCTTGATCATGGTCGAGCCGTGGTTGAGCTCCGAGCACGGCGCCGGGTCGATGCAGATGTCCGAGGAGGCGATCAGCTCCGGAACCCGGCGATGCTCGACCTGGCCCGTGAACTCGACCCGGTCCGCCATGCCAAGCCGCGAGAAGGCCGCGCTCAGCTCGGGCCGGTCCCCCCCGTCCCCGACCAGGGTCAGCGTCGCCCGCTCCAGCCCTGGCTTCGCCATCAGCTCCGGGAGCGCCAGGACGCCGTCCTGGGAGGCCAGCTCGCCGACGAAGATCAGATGGGGGTCGACCAGGCTGCCCGGTCTCGGCTGCCCCGCGTTCGCCAGGGTGGCCCGCCGGGGCCCGTTTCGCACCACAGTCAGCCTCTCCGGCCGGCGCACGCCGCGGGCAAGCGCGGTGTCGGCCTGGGAGCGGTTGGTGACGAGCACGGCGGTCGCGGTCCGCAGGCTGGCTCGCTGGCTGGCGCCGGCAATCGCGACCAGCGGCGAGCCGCCGAACTTCTCGGCGAACAGCTCGGGGAAGAGGTCGTGGTGGTCGAAAACGACCTTCCGGCCCATCGCCCTGGCGAGCAGCCCGATCGGGAACAGGGTGTCGGGCGGGTTGTGGATGTGGACCACCTCGGCGCCGCGGAGGAGCTCGAGGATGCCGCGGGTGAAGAGCTGCGCGTGAGCCACCGCGTACTCGAGCAGGAATCCGCCGATCCCGCCGGAGGAGGCCGGCAGCCGGTATCGCCGAACGGTCACCTCTCCGACTCGCCCCAGACGGGCCTGCCCCCTCGACCGTGGCGCGATCACGGTCACCTCGTGACCCGCCGCGGCCAGCGATTCCGCCTCGTTTCGGACCCGCACGTCCTGCGGGTAGGGGTTGTTCTCGAGCAGCATCGCGACCCTCATGCGGCCACCTGCGCCTCGCGCCGGTTCCGCAACCAGCGCACCTCCTCACGAAGGGCGGCCTCGAACTCCCGCCGCGGGGCGAAACCGAGCTGAAGGGCCGCGAGCCCGGAGTCCACGATCAGCCGCGTGGGCGGCCGCGGGCTCGGCTCCAGCCTGGCGTGCGGCTCGACCTCCATCGCCGCGGCCACCGCGCGATGCACCTCCGCGGTGCTGCGGCCGACCCCCGAGCCGATGTTCACGGTCGCCGGGGGAGATGGCAGCCGGCAGGCGCTGAGGATCGCGCCGGCGACATCGTCCACGTGGACGTAGTCGCGGACGTCCGTGCCGTCGCCGTGGAGAACCGGCTCCTCGGAGCGAAGGAATGCCCGGATGAAGGAGGGGATCGCGCGCGGACCGTCCTCGCCCGGGCCGAAGACCGTGGCAAGCCGCAGGCTGACGACGGAACCCGGGACGGCGGTCGCCGAGAGCAGACGCTCGGCCTCGAGCTTCGCCTCCGAATACGGCGTCTGCGGGCGCGGCGGCGTCTCCTCGGTCACCGGCTCCTCACGCCACAGGCCGTAGACGTCGGCGGAACTGGTGAACACCAGCCGGACCTTTGCGCGGGCGGCGACCTCGCCGATCGCCGCCGCCCCGGCGGTATTCACCTCGTATTCGTGGCGGTGGGCCGAGCGCCGATCCGGGGGCGGCCGGTAGGCGAGCAGGACGACGGCGGCCGCGCCGGCGATCACCGGCTCGAGAGACTCAGCCCGACCCGGCTCCCACCAGGCGCCCAGGTCGGCGAGCTCGAGGGCGGGGTCGTCCTCGAGATCACCGAGCCGCCATGGTGGCTTCGCGCAGAGGGCGACGACCTTCGCCTCGGCCTCCAGAGCCGCTCGGACCACGGCGCTGCCGATGAAGCCATCGGCGCCCAGGATCACCATTCGGTGCCCCGGGCCGATGTCGTTGCCGAAGCTCATTCCCCTACCAGTTGCGGACCGGCTGAGGCTCGCCCGCCGGCTCCCGATCGCCCTGCTCCATGGCCCAAGCGATGTAGCGCTCGAGGCCCTCGCGGATCGGGATCCCGGCGCAGAAGCCGATCTCCTCATACGCCTTGGTGGTGTCGGCGCGATGGTGCATCACGTCCCCAGGGCGCCCGTCGACGTACTCGGGCTCCAGATGCTCCGCGGCGAGGATCTCGAGCAGCATCTCGCAGACCTGCCGGATGCTCACCCCGCTGCCGTAGGCGATGTTCACGGCCTCGCCCACCAGCTCGTCGCGAGCCGCCGCCGCGACGATTCCCGCCGCCGTGTCCTCGACCCAGGTGAAGTCACGGGTCTGGGTTCCGTCGCCGAAGATCACCGGCCGCTCGCCGGCCGTGATCCGCGAGACGAACTTCGGAATCACCTCGGCGCTGGTGCCCTCCGCGTGCTCGCGCGGCCCGTATGAGTTGAACGGCCGGATCACGATCACCGGCAGGCCGTAGGTGCGCATGCATGCCTGGGCATTGAGCTCCCCCGCGGCCTTGCTCGCCCCATAGACGGTGGTCGGCCGCAGCGGATGCGACTCGCTCATCAGCCCGTCGACGGCCGATCCGTAGGCCTCCGAAGAGGAAACGTAGGCAAAGCGCTTGACCCCGGCGCGAACCGCCGCGAGCGCGGCGACCAGCGTCCCGGTGGCGTTGATCTCGTGGGTTCGCTCCGGATCGGCGAGCGACGCGCGGAGGTTGTCGCAGGCCATGTGGATGACGATGTCGGCGCCCGAGAGGCCGCGCTGCATGAACGACCTGTCGAGGATGTCGCCGACCTGCAGCTCCGCCCCCGCCGCCAGGGCTGCGGAGAGGTTCTCGGGCCGACCGACGCTGAGGTCGTCGATCGCGACCACCTCGGCGCCCTTCTGGACCAGTTGGTCGACTACGTGGCTGCCGATGAAACCGGCGCCGCCGGTGACCACGAATCGCTTCGATGGGATCCTCATCAGGCTGCCTCCTTTTTGGTCAGTTGGCGCCCCTGCGCCCGGCGATTGCCGGGAGCGTGCGTACGAGGAGCCGGATGTCCTGCCACAGCGACCAGTTCGTCACGTAGAGGTAATCGAGGCCGATCATCTCCTCGAAGGGGATGCTGGTCCGCCCGAGCACCTGCCACAGCCCGGTGATGCCGGGCGTCAGGTCGAGCCGGCGGCGCCCCCATCCGTCGATCTGCTCGTCCACTGCCGGGGGCATCGGCCGCGGGCCCACCAGGCTCATGTCGCCCTTCAGCACATTGACCAGTTGGGGCAGCTCGTCGATGCTGGTGGAGCGCAGGATTCGGCCGACCCCGGTGACCCGCGGATCGCGCTCGAGCAGGAGCCAGGCGGGGTGAACGCTCTCGGCGCGCAGCTGCGCCTCGCGCGCCTCCGCGTCCTCGACCATCGTCCTGAACTTGTAGAGGCGGAAGCGACGCTCGCCGCGGCCGATCCGCTCCTGCACGAAGAAGATCGGGCCCCTCGAGGTCAGCTTGATCGCCAGCGCCGCGACCGCCATCACCGGGAGCGCAAGCAGCAGTGCTCCGGCCGCCAAGAGGATGTCGAGCCCCCGTTTGACCACCCGAGAGGAGCGGGTCAGCATGGGGGGATTGATCCCCAGCAGCGTCACTCCCTCGAGGTCGTCGACCTCGACCGAGGAGCCGAGAATCTCGACCAGGTTGGGGACCAGGCTGATCTTGATCTCGAGATCCGAGCAGCGCCGAGCGATCCCGAGCAGGACGTCGTCGTCGAGGTCCTGGAGCAGAATCACCCGGTCGACGCCCGAGAGCCGGTGGGCCGTCTCGAGCCCGGATTCCGTGCCCCCGAGACAGGGAATTCCGTCAATCTGCTGGCGCTCGAGGTCGGAGTGAAACCTGGCGATCCGGTGGAGAGCCTCGTGGTCGGTGTCGGCTTCTTCGATCGGTTGGCCCGAGCCATCCACGGACCCCAGGTAGCCGATCGCGTCAAGGCCGTACTCGGGATGGAGCCGCATCTTTCTCACCAGCAAGCGGGCCGCCGGCCCGTCGCCGACCAGCAGCACCCGCTCGCGCGGGCTCCATCGGGTGATCGCGATGCGCACCGATGCCCTGGCGACGAGGATCCCGATCAGCGCGGCAATGAACAGCGTGACTCCCTGGGCCAGCTGGATCCGGTCGGGCCAGGCGATCTTCGAGTACGCCCAGAGCCCGATCGAGCCGACCAGCAGAGCGTGAAAGAGCCACGGAACGTCGTCGACGGTCGAGTGGCTGACCCGCTTCGAGTCGCGGTCATAGAGGCGGTAGACCTTGAATAGGGCGATCAGGAACGGCAGGGCGAGAAGGCTGAAGGCGAAGTCGAGGTCGGCCTGCGGCGACGGCGTGACCAGGAGAAGGGCGATCGCCATCGCCGCGGCGATCGCGGCGGCGTCACAGATGGCCAGGGCGCGCCTGGCGATGTAATCCCGCGCTCGGGGAACCGAGGACGCCGGCAGGGCGCCGGCCTCGGCAGGCGAGCGGACCGCGATCTGATCCAGGGTGCTCACCTGACCACCAGTACGCGCCGGCGAGCTTCATCTCCGGGCTGCCGCAGGCCGTTGGACGACCTTCCACCCTGATCGGCAACCGCGGCAATCGCCGCCTTCAGCCCGGCGCGATCGCTCGAATGGACCACCTGTCCGCGCATCCCGGCATCGAGCGCGCAGCGGACGTCGCGCGACTCCAGGGAGTTGGACCAGAGCAGGATCGGCACGTCCGGGCAGGCCTCGGAGAGCCCGGCCAGGACCTCGTCCGCGTCGATTGCATCCGAGTCGCAGGCGACCAGGATCAGGCTGAGGCAGCCTCCCTCCGCGTCGGCCGCGACGATCGCGGCGGAAGCGCGCTCGGCCTCGATCACCCTCTCGAAGGGGAGGGTCTCCTCGAGAAGAGTCCTCAACTCGAGATCCGGGGGGTCGGCGCCGTCGACCAGAAGCACCGCCTGCACGCGGCGCTCCTCTTCCTCCGGCGCCGACGCGTAGTCGCGGGGGGCCGGACGATCCACCTCCCGAAGCGCCCGACCACTTGCCGCCAGGGCGCGACTGAATACCCGGCGCCTCTCGATCAGCACCTCGGCCCCGCCCTCTCGGAGCGAGCGATCCGCCGCCTCGGTCAGGGAGACGACGTCCCGGGCGAGCGAGGTCTCGGCCTCCATCCGCTCTCCGGATCGGATCGCTGTCGCGAAGGCCTCAAGCTCGGCTCCCAGCGGCTCGTGGGTCTCGAGCTTGGGGGCGAGGACGTCGCCGGTCCTGTAGGAGAGGTGGTACTCCCCGAAGGTCTCCGGATCGCGATAGACGACCCCCTGGTCGTAGAGCTTGATCGGCTCCGGGCTGCCGTCGTCGTAGACGACCATCTTCTCGCTGCCGACGATCACCGTTCGGCGCAGCTTGCTCGGAGCCAGCCAGCTCAGCTCGATGTTGGCGACGATCCCCGAGGTGAACTCCAGCGCGATGAATGCGACGTCGGGGATGCCGTCGACGATCGAGGCTCTGCCGACGGCCCGAACGCTCCTCGGCAGCTCGCCCAGCCAGTAGAGGAGGATCGAGAAGTCATGCGGCCCGAGGTCCCAGACGACGCTGACGTCGCGCTGATGCAGTCCTAGGTTGACCCTGCTCGAGGAGATGAAGTAGATGTCGCCCAGCTCACCCCTCGCGAGGAGGTCCTTGGTCGCCCGGACGGGTGGGCTGTAGATGAAGGTGTGGCCGGGCATCAGGACGCGGTCGACGTCATGCGCGAGGGCGATCAGGGCATCTGCCGTCTGGACCGACCCCGCCAGGGGCTTCTCGACGAAGGTGTGCTTGCCGGCCTCCAGACTCTGGCGCCCGAGCTCGGCGTGCGTGCCGACCGGAGTGGCGATCAGCACCCCGTCCACCTCCGGGTCATCCAGCACCTGGCCGTACTCGGCGGTGAAGTTCACCGTCGGGTAGCGGCGCCCAAAGCGCTCCAGCCGCTCGGGGTCCTGGTCGCACGCCCACTTGACCCGAACCCCGCCCATCTCGATCAGGATCCGAAGCAGGTTGGGGCCCCAATATCCGAGCCCGACCACGGCCAAGACCGGTTCTGCTGGTCTCAGCCTGTTGCCGCTCACCTCTCGGGGGCCTGTTTCGACCCCACCCGCTCACCCCCATGGCCCTTCGTCACCTGCACCAATTTCCTCCGAAAATGGTTCTTTATTGGGCCTCAGCTATACCAGTAGTGAGTAGGCCTCTCGTACAAACGTTGAATAGCGGCGTGGACGATCCGCGGCCCCCGAGGCAGGGGTCCGTGCCCGCCTGGGACCGAGCGCTACCCTGAACGGCCTTTCTGCTCCGGTCAGCCGCCGCTCGCGTCGTCGAGACGCTGGAGCAATTCGTGAGCCGCGAGCTCGACTTCCTTGTGGTGCCACTCGGCGGCTCGGTACTGGGACGCGATCAGTGCCGATCGGTGGATGCGGCGGAAGTCCCCATAGACGAACCCGAACCGGGCCTTGGTCTCCTCGGAGGCACCCTCGGTCAAGCCCAGATGCCACTCGGCGTATTCCTCCCAGGAATGCGATTCCAGGTAGGCGTTCTCGTCCTCGGCAGAGGGCTGGACCTCTCCCCAGTCACTCTCGAGAACGTATTGGCGGGCGTCGATCAGCTGCCGGGCGCGCGTCACCGCGCGGTCGTTGACCGAGTACGAGGCCATCTGCCGCATTGTGACCGACACGCGTGCGAAAGCCGACCACAGTGGACGCGCACCCGGTAGATTGCGATCAGAGGCATCGGTGACCGCCATGACCAAGGTCAGGACGAGGAGGCTGTCATTCGCAGCGATGACCGCAATCTCGATCGGCCTTGCCTGGACGACCCTCCCAGCCTCTGCCTCCACCACCCTTCGCGGTCAAGAGGAGAGGATCGCCACCGCCGCACTCGGGCTCGACGGCGGGGGTTTTGGTTTACGCCAAACGCCCGTGTCCAGGGGGAACGCTGAAGTCGCCTACCCCCCAGTGGGATTCAAGGTTCACGGCACCCACGGCTACTCGATCGCCGTCTTCATTCGAAACAGCCACTCGGTGACCGCCAGCGTCTACAAGCGCGGCCGGCTCGCCTTCTACCGCGCTCCGGCAACCGTGAACGCAGACCCGTGGAGCTTCACCGCCAGCTTCGGCAAGCTCGGCAGCGTCTCGATGTCATTCAAGCCCACCGGCGGCCCTCCGCGGATCGTTCATGTCTGCGAAAAGCAGTTCTTGATGCAGCGGGGTTACTTCGCCGGGTCGTTCAGATTCAGGGGCGAAGGTGGCTACACGGTGGCCGGTCCCATTGTCAAAGCTCCGGAGTACCGGGGCTTTTTTGCGCCGCCTTATTTCGGCTGCGTTTTCGGCTCCACCACCGGACCGGGCGGGCCGGGAGTGGAGCTCGATGCCCACCGCAGATCCAACGGAATGCAGGTCGAGTTCACGGCAATGAAGAATCGGCCGCGCGGTCGCGCCCACTTCTCTGCATCGATCAGCGAGCATCGCGGCCGGCTGCGGATCCTTCGATTCGCCTACGCGACCGATGCGCCATCGCACTCATTTGATTATGACCCTGAATCGAGACGGGCCTTGGTCGACCCGCCGCCGCCATTCCATGGCAGAGGGCGCTTCAGGCATCGCCGACACCACGCATCGGGTCGCTGGAGGGGGGCTTTGAGGGCGTCCTTCCCGGGCAGGGCGAACGTACGGTTGGCGGGCGGGTCATTCACGGCCCACCTCAGCCGGTTCTCGGTTGTTCAACCTCGGTAGCGGACCCCGCTTCGACCCGGCCCCGTCGCGAGCGATAATGCGCAGGTGATGTCGCAGGAGACCGAAGATCTGATGCGCCGCACCTTTGAGCGCTGGAATGCGGGCGAGAGGGAGATTGATGCGGAGATCGCCCATCCCGACTTCGTGGTCCATTCGGCGATGACCAATGCGGAGTATCGCGGCTACGACGGGTTGCGGCGGTGGATGGCCGAGATCGATGATCAGTTCGAGGATTGGAGCATCTCGGTCGATCAGTTCAGGGATGCGTCCGAGGGTCGGCTCCTCGCCTTCGGGGCGGTGCACGCCCGTGGCCGCACCAGCGGAGTGGAGTTCGACCAACCGCTGGCTTGGCTGTTCACATTTGCAGGCGAGAGGCTGATCGAGTTGAGGACGATCGTCGGCCGAGCCGAGGCCCTCGAAGCCGCCGGACTACAGGAGTAGTAGCGATGTCGCATCGGTTTGTTTCTGCACATGCCGGATGACAGGCCCGATCGATCTCAGAAACTCAACATTGACACTGGTTGTTCGAGTACCTGCACGATCACCCGCACTCAAGGAGAGCATCATGGCCGCCACGTACACCTTCGACGTCTTTTCCAGCCTCGACGGCTTCGGCGCCGCCAGCGGCAACTGGACCGGCTACTGGGGCAAGCAAGGCCCGGAGTTGCTCGACCACCGTCTCGCCTTGTACGGCGAGGAGCAGCGGATGGTCTTCGGGGCCAACACGTATCGCGCGTTCGCGCGGATGCTGGCCTCGAGCCCCGAGGAGTCCGACGTGCGTGACCCATGGGTCATCCGGATGGTTAGCCTGCCGGCAACGGTGGTGTCGACCACACTGGAAGGGCCCCTCGACTGGCCGGACGCGACCGTCGTGAGCGGCGATGCCGTCGACGTCATCGCTCGGCTCAAGGATCAGTCCGCGGTGCCGTTGCGCTCGCACGGCAGCCTTTCGATGAACCGGGCGCTGATGGCCGCCGGTCTGGTCGACCGCGTACAGGTGACGCTCTTCCCTGTGATCACCGCTCAGACCGGGCTGGACCCGGTCTTCCAGGGTGCGGCCGACTTCGACCTCGAGCTGATCGAGAGCCGGACGCTCGACAGCCACATCCAAGAGTTCGTCTACCGGCCCACCCTGCATGCCTGAGTCCATCATGCACCCCAAACCGTCAAGCCGCCGAACTATCCGGAGGGCGGCATGTGCCCGGAATCAGAGCCGTTGCTGGTGGTCCCTAGGATGGGAATCCGTGAAGGTGAGCGACGGGACTCGAACCCGCGACCGCCTGGACCACAATTAGACGGGGTGGGTGCCGTCTTGTTGCGTTGAGTTCGATCCAGGCGTCCTTTGGGGGGTGCCGTTGAGGGGTGTGCGCTACGGATTGGGACCAAATTGTGACCAAGCACCCCGCTAACGATGCTCTGCCGCTGAGGGCAGGGAGCTGAACGCCCGCTCGACCAGCTCATTGAACTCCTGGAGCAGCTCGGGGCCGTGGGCCTCGATGTAGTCGCGGATCTTCGCCTCCACCGATTTTTCGAGGCGGATCAGGTGCTGGACCTTCGCATGCAGCTCGCCCAGGTCAGCGAGCTTCTCGATCTTGGCGTCGAGCACGACCGGGTTGTTCTCCACGTCCCGGGTCGGCTGGTGATTGTGGTCCACGAGGCTCGGGTCGCGGCGAGGCTCTTGCTCCGGCCCTCGGTGGCATGGCTTACGGGGAGCGTTCTCCGCAAGCCGAGTTACTAGCTGCTGCTCAAGTGTCGTAGCGGGATCGGAAGGACTTCCTGCTTGCGTCGCCTCAGGCGGCGACCTCTCGCCGCCGCTTGTTAGGTCCCGGCTTGGCCTCGCCGCGCCGCAGAACCTGCCGCCTGACCAGAACGCGCGGCCTACTCCGGCAGTCCGGCCGTTAGCGGTGCCAGGCGGGTTAGACGGCGATGCCCTCCTTCGGTTGGGTCAAGCCGACCCTATCCGACTCACGTGGGGGTGGCGTCTATGTGAGGAACTCGATCACGCCCCGGACGATCAGCAGCACCCCCAGTCCCGCTGCGACGTAAATCCCTGCCCTGAGGCCATTCCGGCTAAGCCAGGCCCTGAAGCGCTGGGCCTCCACCACGGTCCGCTCCGGGGCTAACACATATCCGATCAACGGGATCTCAAGCAGCAGCAGAAGTATCGCGTTAAAGCCGAGGATGACCAGGATGGTCGGGACTGTCCCGTAGTTCAGATTGTCGAGCTCGTGGAGTGCGGCGAGGTAGGAGACGCCGGGGAGGGTGAGAACCACGCCGACCACAAACGTGACGCCGGCGGAGCCTCTGCCCAGGATCCGCTCGACCCTGGACGGGCCTTTCTCAACCCCTTCCTTCTCCTTCCTCTTCCGCTCCCGCCTGTGCTCCATGCGCTCACTCCGGGGCACGTAGGCGACCACCAACAAGATCAGCCCGAGCGCGATGTCCATCGCTGGGCTGATGCTGTTCTGCGTCGTACTGGTCGCGCCCGACTGGTGCACCACGAAGACGATCACGAAGCCGATGGTGAGGCTGACGAGCAGGCCGCCCAGTAGGTAGCCGAGCAGGAGGCGCTTCGGGTTCGGCAGGAAGAGCATCGCCGTCACAGCGGCGAGCAGGGTGGCGTTCGCTGCGGCGACCAGCGAGAAGAGGAAGATGTGGCCCATTGAGGCTTTAGCTCCTTCTGAGCTCCAGGGCTGGCACCGCCGGCATACGCACCGTCCCTCTCGTCATCGTCGGAACCTACTGAATAGGGCCCCCGCGCAGGACGTACGGCCCCAGTTCCGGGACCGTCTGGCCGGTGTTCATCTCCCACCACTTGGCGAACAGGCGACGGTGGCAGTCCTGGCCCGCGTGAACGTCCTCGAAGCAGAGCAGCGCGAGCGGGAGCCGATACTCGGCGTGGACCTCGATGATCCGCTCGCCGATCTTCTCAACGCCGTGTTTCTCGAGCTGCTCCAGATAGCGCGAGTCGAACTCCCCTGGCGGGGCCCGGAAGATGCGCCGGCTCGGGACGAGCTCCCGGATGCATGGACCGCCTCCGTCCAGCCCAAATCGCGGAGCCGACCCAGGCTGATTCGCACCGGTACGAAGGACCGCGACCCGGTCTCGTGGAGCTGGTTCGCCGTGCGCCAGTTCGTGGTGACCAGCGGGACCCCGCTATCCGGAAGGGATATCACTCCGGGGAAATATTTCGGAAGCCTCAGAACGGCTCTCAGAGCGTCGGTTCAACTGGATCACCCGCCGTACACGGCAGAAGCGCCGCTGCTGTACCTGACGAGGATCGCCTCGCCTCCGACAGCGATGCTCTCGACGCCTCCCTGCCGCTTAGCTTCGCGCCGAATGCGGCTCCGGTAGGGCTCCTGGACGAACTCCAGCTCGACCGGCTCCCTGGGTGCTGGCGGGGCCAGCGGCGAGCTGGGGGTTACGCTCCTGCGTGCCATCGGGGTACCTCCTGATGGTCATGGGGCCTGGGCCGTTCACGCGGTCGCAGGCCCCGGTCTGTGTGCCTGAATCTTAGGTAACGGGCCGCTGGCGTGTGCGGCTATTCACCGGTGGTTGCAGGGCCTTTCGCTCGCCCTGTTCTGCTCCGCGAGCTGCTCGTCCAGGAGCCGTCGAGCTTCTCGGTCCAGGATTCTCTGGACCTCGGCCCTGACGCTATCTGGAAGCTCCTTCTCAGTCATCAGTTGCGTTCCTCTCGTTCGCCGATCCCGGCCCTGTGCCACATCTCGCCATCGGCCTCCTGGCTACCTGGCAGCTACGGATTGGGACCAAATTGGTAGCAGCCCGAGGTCGCGTCGAGAACGCAGGTGGGGGAGATTCCCCGTTGTAGAGGGAATCACTGAAGGTGAGCGACGGGACTCGAACCCGCGACCGCCTGGACCACAACCTCAGAGATTGGGATCAGTAGCCGTCGCTCAGGTACGGTGACCTTCGCTGAGGTGCTCTGAGTTCGGCTGAGATTTGCTCATTGAGTTACCTCGGTTGCTACCACGGGATGGGCTCGCCGAGTAGTCCCGCCGGATTGTCTCCACGTTCTCCTGCGACATCGCCTACTCCGACAGCCCTGCGGCTTGGAGAGCCTCCTGGCTGTCGACGTATTCATGGATCCGCGCGATCTTCTCGCCCCGGAGCGTGAATACCACCGCGTAGGACGGGGTTTCCAGGTCGATACCAGTCGCGTCAGAGCGGCCCGCCATACGTACGAACGTGACCACGAGATCGCTCCCCGCATCGAGGATGCGATCGAGTTCCCAACGCAGGTCCGGAAACGACTCGGCCCAAGACGTCAACCAGGCGCGAACGTCGTCGTGTCCGCGGTGTACGGAGTACTCCGGGTCTGATTCCACCGGGACCCATTCGATATCCGGGTGCAGGATCGCCATCAGCGAATCCAGGCTGGTCTGGTCGTCCCGTTCGCAGAACCGCCGCACCACCTTCACGTTCTCCTGCGACATCGCCTATTCCTCAAGCCCGACAGCTTCGAGGGCCTGGGCGCGGTCGAGGTAGTAGTCGGCCTCGACGATGAGGCCGTCCCGCATGCGATGCACGACGGCGAAGGACTGAGTGTAGGGCGCGTTCGCACCCTCCCCGACCATGCTCGTGCAGGCAACCAAGCGGCCATCTCCGACATCGATCAACTCATCGAGGCACACCTCGATCGACCCCATCAGCTCGATCAGACTTTGCATGCGTTCAAGGGCGGCTGCACGCCCTTCGTAGACACCGGCATTGGGCCAGCCCGGCCCCTCGCGATAGACGGCATCCTCAGCCCAGAACCGAACCGTCACCGCTGCTGGACCCGACTCATTCCAAACCTCATAGGCCCGCCGGATTCTGTCGGCGTCCTCCCGTGACATCGTCTACTCCTCAAGCCCGGCGGCTTCGAGGGCTTTTCCCCGGGCTTGAAACAACTCGATTCGCAGAACGGCACCCTCACGGAAGGTATTTACCGCCCAGGTACGCGTCTCGACGACTTCATCACTCCCCGCAAGCCAGCCTCGCTGAATCATCTCGATGAGCACCTGGTCACCAGCGTCGATGAACTCGATCGCCTCCATCGTGAGCCGATCAAAAGACTCCACCCACGACATCAGCCAGCGTCGGGCTGCCTCACCGAGATAGCTACCCGCATCGGGCATCTCAGGGGCGAGAACAAGCTCGAAGTCATCGGGCAACTCCGAGAACGCGCTGAAGTCGCCCCTTGCGAACTGTTCATAGCCAGGACGAAGCAAGTCAATGTTCTCCTGCGACATCGCCTACTCCAAAAGCCCGGCGGCTTCGAGGGCCTCCTGGCGATCCGCGAACACGCGACCCTCTACGGCGACTCCGTTCTCGACCTTCCAGGAGATCACCTCCCGCAGGTCAGCCGCTGCGCCGCTGCCTGCGCCGGTACCCCGCCAGTGGGTCGTCGTAACAACCCTGTCACCAGCATCCACAAGCTCCTCGATATCCCCCACGAGGTCATCAAAGGCCTCCATGAACTGGCCCAGTGCTTCCAACAGGGCAGATCGGCCATGGAGAACGGAGGGCGTATCGACATTCGAGCCGTGCTCGAAGTAGACGATTTGCAGGTCGAGCAACTCGGCCACGGCATCCATATCGCCGCGGTTGAAGGCCTCGTTCATGCGCCGCACGATCTCCACGTTCTCCTGCGACATCGCCTACTCCGACAGCCCGGCGGCTTCGAGGGCTTGGGCCTTGTCCGCGTACTCAACTGTTCGCGCCCACTTGCGGTCCCGCAGGGTGATGACGTGCGCCAGTTCCATCTCAATCGGGACGTTGCTTCCCGCTCCATGACCGCTGAAGCGCAGCCAGACGAATACCTTGTCAGCGCTTGCCTTCGCCTCCACCGGCTCGACCTTGAGATCGGGGTATGCCTCGAACCAGGTGGCGAAGTGCCGCGTGATGGCATCGATCCCGCGATGGATCGTCGAATCGGGGTCCCTCGAATCGGTGTGGTACTCCCCGTCGGGCTGCCAATACGTCGCCATCACCTTGGGCAGCGCCCGCAGCCGCCACTCCAGGCCTCCCTCATCGGCGTTGTAGCGGGCGAACCCCTCCAGCACAACCCTCACGTTCTCCTGCTCGATGTTCTCCTTCGACATCGCCTACTCCGACAGCCCTGCGGCTTCGAGGGCCTCGGCTTTGGTTTGGAACCCGCAATGCCGAATAACCCTTCCGTCTCGCAACGTCCATATGTGTGCGGCGTTGGCGGTGACCGCTTGGCGATCTGTCCTGCTGACCATCACGAGCCGGACTGGGACGACGACTTTTTCCCCTGCCTGAATGAACTCCAGCGGCTCGATACGCCCGGACTCCCAGACCTCGCGCAGTCCAGCCGACATCGCCCTGATGCCGTCATAGCCGTGGTACACGCCTGGATCGAAGGTCCGTCTGGACGCGTCCCATTCAATCTCAGGATCGAGATCGAGAAGGTCGTATGCCTCGTCATCGAGGCCCTTGAATGCCTCGTCCTCCCACTCCGCGTAGAGCCGTCGCACGATTTCCACGTTCTCCTGCGACATCGCCTGCCCAGTATCGCGCTTTGCTCTGGCCCGGCTGAGTAGGAGCTATGGAACCGGCAGAACTACCCAGCCCGTGGAATTCTCTCAGCGCCAGAGCCCGAAGCTGGCCTGTGGCTGGCGGGAATGTGGCCAGGTTAGTGCCGATGCGCCCCATCTCGCCATCGGCCTCCTGGCTACCCGGCAGCTACAGATTGGGACCAAGTTGGTAGCAGCCCAGGTCGCAGTCGAGAGCCAGGTCGGGAGATTCCCCGTTGTAGAGGGGAATGCCTCAAGGTGAGCGACGGGACTCGAACCCGCGACCGCCTGGACCACAAACCGACCAGGGCAGTTTCTAGCGATCGAGACGCGCCGGTTCACGCACGACAGGTGCCCTCGGTGTCGCTGGCTTTCCTACAAATTGGAGCCCGAATTGGAGCCCTGTCAATTTCGAGCGAAGCTAGAACCGCGGGCTTCAATGGCGTCGGAATCCTCAGCGGCAGCCGAGTCGGCGGAGGCCTAGTGTTCGCCAATGCGCTCAACCGGGCGCCGCAGCGCTTCTTCGAGGACCCGGGTTAGGCCGCGCGGGCCGATTGGGCCGAGCCCCGGCCCACTACAACACCGTCGAGCGCGCGCTCGAGCTGCTGAGGTGACCCGCGACGATCCGCGGCGATCGGGTGCTTCGCGCCTACGCGGCCGGGAGTCGAGGATATCTCAATCCCCTCAAATCGAGTGATCGGGCAATAGGCCTATGAGGTGCGATCATGAATCGACCCTAAGCCAGGGATCGAGATAGGCGGACCAAGCGGCCTCACCCGAGACGACATCCGTGTTGAGCTCCAGCTCCGGGGGGTCGAGCAAGAAGAGGGCGCAGGTTCGGTGGCGGCCCTCCATCAAGGTCAGCTCGCCCGACAACCGGAACGCCAGCGAGTCTGGAATGCCGGGCGGGTGGCCGACCCGGTCGGCCTCGGCGATGATCGACCGGATCTTGACGAGGCTCGGCTCGCCGAAGGCCATCTGGCGGCTCAGGGCGACCTGGACTTCCGCGTCGTCGACGCTTCGCACCCGCAGCTGCTGGGCCTCGAGTATCCGCTCGGGCTCGTCGCTGATCCTCACGGGCTGTGTCCGGTCGCTGGCGAGGACGCACCATGGAAGTCGCAGCGCCCCAGCTCGTCTCGGTTCGTGATGCGTGCTTGGCTCATGCCCCGACTATCGGACCAGCGCCGGATCGCCGCACGTCCGGCCTTCCGCCGATTGGTTGGCTCAGTCGACCCGCCGGTAGCCGGGGTCACCCTCTACAAAGCAATCGGCGTGAAATAGGGCCCCGATCCCTTCGGCCTCGTCCCCCTCTGCTCCAAACCCCGGCACGGGCACGATCTCGACGGCTTCGATCAGCTCGCGTGCCTCGTCGGGCTCGATCACGAGCCCGCACCCGGGGCACTTGGTCCTGGGTCTCGCTTCACCGTTCATCGACGACTAATTTGCCTGTGTAGGTTCAGCTCGTCAGCAAGCTGCGAACCGATCGGCTCCCGGTACATCGAGGCGGCTATGCCCTACCCAGCGATGCGGCAGGGCTCGCACCCGGGCGATCGCGGCGAGGATCTGGAACCTCAGGATTGAGCGCGCCGGAACTGGCCGCTTGGCAGCTTCGAACGGCTCGGCCTTCTCGAAGTAGCTCATCAGGTAGGCCCCGAGGAGCTCCTGGGCGTTGGCGATCGCTCCCTCGGCCGTCTGGCCTTGGCCAACGATGTCGAACTCCTGAACAAGGGCCGCGTAATGCCCTTCTTCCTGGGTGACCCAGATATTGATGCGGATGCTTTGTGGCCAGCCAGCAGGAGCTTCCTGCGTCGCCGGCGAGTTTGCGGCTGGCATCTTCCTGATGGTCGCACAATCACCCGCTGGACTCCAATCGCGCAATGGATCGCCCCTTTGGCTCTATTCATTCAGCAGCTGCAGGAGTTGGCGATTGGAGAGACTAGCCTGGCGCGCAACGCTGCTGAATATCGTGTCGTTGGCT
The DNA here is from genome assembly GCA_038222365.1 of Solirubrobacterales bacterium. Classification (GTDB taxonomy): domain Bacteria; phylum Actinomycetota; class Thermoleophilia; order Solirubrobacterales; family 70-9; genus JBBRHQ01. Next base: position 5,772 of record JBBRHQ010000001.1, on the reverse strand, counting down.
CGGATCCCGGTCCATTTCTTGTCGAGCTGGACCTTGCCCGACTTCCGGGGGTGGTTGTAATTCGGATGGTCACCGTGGCCCTCTAGTTTCCAGCCGCCAAGTTTGATCGCCCGCTCCAAATCCTGGAAGGCGAACGGCCCGCGTCGCATGGCGCCGCTGGGCTTCTTCTTGCGGGCCATCTAAAGACCGCCGCCATTGGCGTCCGACGGCATCTTCACTCTTCGCAACGTCGCGTTGTGGTCATGTGATCTCTCTCGATGTGAAGCTCCGATCCGCCCGGTTGCAGCCGGGCGGATCTATGTCCGAGGGATTCTGTCCCCCTGCTCGGATGGCACACGCCCTCGTCCGCAAATTGGGGACCTCAGGCGTGGTCGCAGGAGACACCTCGGCGCTCGGACCGCGTTTCCAGTCGCGCTTGAAAATGCAGGACCGCTTGGCTCGGCCGAGCCCCGGCCCTTGCGGCTGGCACCTACGTGGAGAGGTCTATAGCTGAGCCCGCAGCGTTCCGAGCCGTTCGACGACCTCATCGAGCGAGGGATAGGGGCCCGGGAAGAGGCGACGACACTCCGCCTCGTAGTCAACCTCTATCTGGACCCGAAGATCCGCGGGAAGTGTGAGGGCATCGCTGTCCACGAAGCTGAGCTCTGGCGGCGACCTGTAGCTCGTCGGGTAGAACCGCCGGCTGAGCTGGTCGTAGTCATCCTTGATTTCGTCGTACTCCGAGGTGCGGAGCATCTCCACAACCTCAGCGCGACCGGCCAGTGCGTAGAGATCCGCGTAGTGGCGTGCGTCGCGGCCAAGTGGGTGCCCTTCCGTGTGCAGACGCTCGACCTTGCCATGGACGATGAACAGCTTCTCGACGAATGTGCGCCGGAAATGCAGAAGGGTCATCTCGAACGGCTCCAGGTCGTCGGCGAGGTCGCTCCCACTATGCCCGCGGAGGTATTCGCCCACCATCGATGAGACCTGGACGGCCTCGGTAGGCTGCCGGCCGCTCTGCACCCCAGGCTCCAACAGGATGGCGCTGCGCAGGCCAGGCAACTCCTGGAAGAGCGAGTCGTATTTGAAGGAGTCCTCCCGACCGAAGCCCCCGATTGTGTTGCCCTCACCCTCCACGTAGCTGAGCGCTGGGTGGGCAGCGATTGCATCGCGAAGGCACTTGAGCTCGCGATCGACACCATTCTTGCCGAGCGGCGGAGTCCAAGCCTCAGGGTCGACGAAGAGGTCGATGTCCTCCGAGAAGCGGTCGATCAGCTGCCAACCCTTGGTAAGGCTGGTGCCGCCTTTGAGGATCGCCCGGTCCGGGTGGGTCCCAACGACGACCCTTAGGACCTCGGTCAGGTAGTAGTCCTTCTCGACGAAACGCTCATCCAGGTCGAGGTCCTGGGCCGTGGCGAGCAGCGCATCCTGGAACTCCGCCGCCTCGTGCAGGTTCACTTCGCCTGCCACGCTTGGGCATGGACAAGCCCGCGGAGCTTCCCGAACTCATACCGGGAAAGCGGGCTGAGGCTCTGGCGTAGCTTGCGCAGCAGCTTGGGATCGCCGCCCAGCTCTTCCCCGAGGGCACCGAGCATCGCCCGCACCCGGGCCGGTTCCTTCTCTGCCGCCCGCACCAGCCGCGCGAAACGACCCGGCTCGGAGAGCAGCCGGCGCAAACGATCAAGAGTTTGGGCGGGGGACAGATCGCTGCTTTGCCCCCGCTCGCGTAGAAACTCCAGCAGCGCGCCATCTTCGGCGCTGAGACCCTCGCGGGCGGCTGGGCGGCGCGTGTAGACGATCGCATCGGCAAGCGACGTCGGCGGGTCACTCGCCGGCGTTGCGTACTCCAGGCGGGCTGGGTTTTGGGTCGTGAAGCCCAGAGCGTTGGAGGCGGTCAGCCCGGCCGGATGAACGGGCGTACGCAGACTCTGGGCCACCGCGGCGCTCGCCACCGGAATGCTTTGACCGAAGCGGGTCTGCCGGGGTCGATAGTAGAGGCCCTTGCGCACCCGCTGCAGCTCCCCTTCGCTGACCAGCCTCGACAAGGTCATGGCCACGGCTGCCGTCGGCAGAGCGGGGAAGTCCTCATGGCGCCAGTAGCGCTCTCCGCCAGCTCTCACCCGCTGGCGGATGCGAGCAGAGGCACTCCCGGCATGGGAGCTCTTTTCGCGTTTGCGCTTTGGGTTTTGGCCTGGTTTACCCACACGCGAGAGTGTAGCAAAGTTGTTAGGTTTTTCTGCGGGAAAACTTAACGAATAACGCCAGTCTGCTCGGCCGGATCCTCGGAGGAACCCTCTCCTCCGCCTCGCCCCTCCGCGCGGTTGAAAGCCTGCTCGATCATCTCGGCCTCTCGCTCGCTAGGCGCGTAATCGGCGTAGATCAGCGTCGTCTTAAAGTCACGGTGGCCCATCCACTCCTGAATCGTCCGCAAAGGAACGCCGGCCGCCGCGCAGCGTGTGCCGAAGGTGTGGCGCAAATCGTGGAAGCGAACGTCGCGCACCCCCGCCCGCCTGAGCGACGCCTTGTAGCGCTTCAGCAGCCTGGAGCGATCGAGCGGCTTGCCAGATTCGGGGTGCCCGAAGACGAGGTCGTCGTCAGTCTTGTAGACAGAGCAATCGAAGTGGTGGGCAAGCGCCTCGGCGACCCGACCGGCCAGCGGCACCGATCTTGAAGAGCGCTTGGACTTCGGCGTTCCGTATACGCCACGAACGAAGTTGCGCCGCACCCGGATTCTGCCCGCCGACCAATCAATATCGCGCCAGCGCAGGGCCAAGAGCTCGCCCTGGCGCAGCCCGGTCATCGCCGCCGTGAGGTAGAGCGCCTTGCTGAGCCTCCCGATCGGGGATTTAGGATCTGGGACCGCGCCCAGCAGCGACTCGAGCTCTGGCTGATCGAGGAATCGGATGTCCGGATCGGCCTCGATCGCTTGCGGCCTCAGTGCCCGCTTGCACGGATTCGAGGAAGCCCAGCCTCGGGCGATCGCGAACTCAAAGATCGAATGCAGGAGGCCGACGTAGTTCTGCACGCTCTTTGCGGAGCGCCCCGAGGACACGCGTGACGCGAACGCCTCGACGTCATCCCGGCTGATCCGATCCAGCCCCCTTTCACAGAAGAAGGGCACCAGATGGACCCGGAGCGCCGACTCATACCCCTCCAGCGTGGACTTCTTTCGCCCGGCGCCCGCCAGCTGCCGGAGGAGGCGGGAGCCGGCATCCTCAACCGTTAGGGACGAACCCGCCTCCGCCACCGGGCTCTCGCTCTGGATCAGGCGACGGAGCTCGCGCTCAGCCTGGGATCTGGTCAGGCCTTCCCGCGTGCCGACTGGCCGCTTCAGCCCCAGCCTGCGTTTGAGGTGCTTCCGTCCAACCCACCATTGCCCGTACCAGACCTCCCGACCCGTCGCGGCGCGGCGCACCGACAGGGAGCCTGCACCGTACGGACGTTTGACACCGACCTCACTTGACGGCTCATCCGGTGACATCAGCGCGTCATCGCAAGGCTGATTCCATCTGCCTCCGGGCCGCCCTCAGCGCTTGAACGGCAGTGCGGTGGGATCTGCGCCGGCCTCGACGCGAGCGATCCATCGTTCGATCGCGTCGCGGCGGAAGCGCACGTAGCGTCCGAGTCGAACGTGCGGTATCCGCTCGGCCCGGCTCTGCGCGTACACCCAGGAGGTGGTCACTCGGAGCAGATCGGCCACTTCCTCGGCGGTCAGGAGAGCTGTGACCGCCCCGGCTTTCTTGGTCTCGGATCCGTTGGGACCCTCGCTCTTTTGACTCACGCCCGACATGTGCTCTCAGATCTATATGTCGTCGAATCCGATCAATTGCGCCGTTAGGCGCGGCTGAAGCTTCGTAACACCGATGCCCGGGCATGGTTGATAGAGCCGTGACGACCGCGATCTAGCCCCCCTGATGGGAGAGGCGGCCGCGAAGCGCCGCGCGCCCCTCGGCGATCGAGCGGTTCACCTTCGTGTACGTCCACGAACAGATCTCGCAGATCTCGGCGTAGCTGAAACCGAGCGCCAACAGCACCAGCGCCTGCCGCTCGTCCGGCTTCAGCTCCCCCAACAGCGCCTCGCGCTCGCGCAGCTCCTCGCAGCGGATCGCCATCACTTCCGGTTCTGGCGACTCGGCAGGCACCGCCTCGACCCAGGGACACCCGTCCTCGACCCCGGCGCAGGGAGCATCGAGGCTGACCTCGCGCCTCCTCGACGCCCTGCGCCGAATCCGCCACGCCTCGCGCTTGACCGTGGTCTGAAGCCAGGCAAGCGGATCGCAGTCGCCGCGGTAGCGCTCGATGAAGAGCACGCAGGCGGAGGAGAGCGCGTCCTCGGCGTCCTCGGAGAGCTCGGCGTGCCTCCGCGCCTGGCGGCGCAGCAGCGCCTCGGACTCGGCCAGAACCGCCCCCAGCAGCTCGGCGTTTCGCTCACGGCTGACAGATGCTCGTGACTTCGGCTGGGCGTCCATGAGGGCGGCCAACCGCACGGCGAAGCCGTGCCAGACTTGGCCGACCGACGCCCGGCCGACGCCGCGCAGACGGCGGCCGTGAGGGTGCCTCAGCTGCGCTGCGAAGCGATCAGAGCTCGAGCCCGATGCGGCGCTCCAGCGAGCGCTCGAGCTCGCGGCTCACCCCGAGCTGGCGCTGCAGGTCCGCCAGCCGCTCCGCGCTCCGTTCCCAGGCCGCGTGCTCGAAGCCCCCTTGCGGCTCGACTCCGAGGGCCCGCCGGGTGTCGCGGACCCCGTGGGCCTGGCGGTAGGAGTGAATCTCCTGAGCGCCCTGGTTCCAGGCCTCGAGCAGACGTGGATCCGTCGGTCGCTCCCCGAGCGCCTCGCGGAGGAAGGCCGAGGGTTGGAGGCGCTCGGCGGCGACCTCGCGGCGCAGCAGCTGACCTAGGCGCTCGGCGATCAGCCCCTGCTCGAGGCGCTCGGAGGGGTCGAGACTACTCGGTCTCTGGGCCTCGAAGCGGGCGACCTCCGCGGTGAGGCGATCGCGCTCGGGGTAAAGACGGCAAAGCTCCTCGGCCCCGCACGCCTGGTTCGTCCCGACCCGCTCGAGCTCGCCCCAGCGCTCCAGGCCGCGCTCGGCCCACTCGACCCGCTGATCGATCTCGGTGAGCTCGCTCTGAAGCGGTGAGCGGGCCTCCGAAGCGCGCTGGCGGGAGCGCAGCTCGGCTTGGCGGGCACGAAGCTCACCGACCTCGGCCTGCGCGATCCGCTCCCGCAGGGTGAGCTCGAGCGCCGCGCCCTCGGCTCCGGGGCGCTCGGCGGCGGCGCGGAGCTCGTGTAGCTCATCCTCGATCGGCCGCCTGCCCGGCCCCAGCTCGGGGTCGGTCAGCTCGATCGAGGCGACCCCGTAGGCGTGGGTCTGCGCGCGGGCGCGGGATAGGGCGACGACCAGCTCCTCCTGGCCGGAGCCGGCGTCGAGCAAGGCGAAGGCTTGATCGACGCTCTTGCCCTCTGAGCCGTAGATCGTCAGGGCGTAGGCGTGCTCGAGGGCAGGGTCGCCATTTTGGGTTCGGCGCTGGAGGTAGTCGGCGCCGAGGTTGACGTTTCGCTCGCCGCCGCCGATCCGCTGCAGCTCCACGCTGTGGCGCTTGGGGTCGACCGCGGTGACGGTCCAGCGCTCGCGGTTGGAGACCTCTGCGGTGTTGATCCGGGTGATGACCCGATCGCCGGCGGCGAACTCGCGCTCGGCTATCCGCACCGCCTCGGCCCCCACCCTCGCTTCGGCGAGTAGGAGGGCGCGGGCCGAGGCGTTCAGCTCGCCGACGTCGCGGTTTCGCCGCGCGAT